>JAFLUI010000014.1 GCA_022508825.1 Oscillospiraceae bacterium | reverse complement strand
GAGCGCCACCTTGCCAAGGTGGAGGTAGCGGGTTCGAGCCCCGTAATCCGCTCCAATTTCTTCATTATCATTCGCTCCAATAGTAAAGGCGTCGAGGCAATAGTCTCGACGTTTTTATTTTATAAAAAACAAAAACAGGAGCCCGAGCTCCCGTTTTGCGGCATCAGTGTATTTGCAAATGCTGTTTTAAAGCTTCCTGCAGAACTGCTGAAAAATTTATGCCGCAATGCTCTGCTTCAGCATTCAGCCATGATGGAATGGATAGTGTCTTTTTTACAAAACGCGTTTTTTGTTTTTCTCTGAATGGCGGCATAAAGACATCTATAAGAATGATAGCCTGATTTGATCCAAGTTTAATTTTATTTACGGCTGTTGCTTCAGGTATCTCCTCGTTGTCCTGTTCCATGCCGTAAAGATGCAGCATCAATGCTTCCTTTGCGTTTTTTACAGCCTCATCAACGGTATCCGCACAAGGAAGACAGCCCGGCAGATCGGGAAATTCAATTGAAATGCCGTCCTCCGCATAATCAAATACGGCAGGGAAAATATAGGTATCTTTCATAATATAAGCTCCTTTCAGCTAAGCATTATTCAAATTTAATATCTGCTTGTTTTTCAATGCTTTTAAGTGTTTTGATCGGTATATCTTTTCTGGGGTGCGTTACGGTAACCCTGCCTTTTTTGACAGGATGTTTAAATTGGTGGTGGTCTCCTTCACAATTGACTTCGTACCATCCGTCAGATGTCAATACTTGTATCACTTCTCTTGAAGAGTAGCTTTTCATTATTTTTCCCCCTGTCTGTATTATATATTATACTACGTAAATTATTACGTGTCAAGCGGCTTTTAGGGGTCTGAATATATTTCGGTTTCTGATAAATATCAGGGTATCTTCTTGACATATCAGCAATACTGATGTATAATATAATTGCAATTTGTCAGGAAATCGTAATTTATGCTTAAAAAAGGAGAGTGGTCACTGTTATGAAAAAGATCATTTATATCTGCTCGGTCCTGTGCGGGTTTACAGCTTTATTCACATTTATTATGGGAATAAGGATGCTTACGGGACATGGTTATTTTTTCGGTCTGAGGATGTTTAATCTGGTATCAAGAGGATCATTCACCGGATTTATCGGAAATCTGCTGGGGGTAGTAGTTACCTGCGGAGGCTTCGGAGCTCTTGCGTTCTATGGCTTCGGCACCTCCCAGAATGCAAAGAAAAACGCCTTTATATACGGCATTATAATGACTGTAATGTGCATAGTATCTATGCTGGTGTCTTTTTTCCAGAGAAGCTTTACTATCGGAGATGTTTATATCCTTCTTCTCCCAGCCATCTATACATTTGCGATTCTTAAGTCGGCGTAATTTAACGTTGACATATAAAAACAGCCGCCCGGTTCTCCAAAACGTGGCGGTTGTTTTTTTACAAAAACCGTCCCCGAAAGCTGAGCCCTCGGGGACGGTCTGATCTTTAAAGAAATGTATCAGTTAAATTCAGCGATGGCAGCCTGAAGCTGATTGTCAGCCTCTTCTACCCATAAGCCAACAGGATCTGCAAGCTGAGATACCTGCTCTGCCCATGTACTGCCGTGGAACGGAGCTCTTACGCCGATACCGCCGTCAGCTACTGTGTATGTAGCAACGTCGTTTGAAACGCCGCCTGCAAATTCAAAAACAGGGTGGAGACGGGCATTGTCATTAACAGCCTTTACTCTGTCAACGATCTCCTGTGACCACTTATAGTCGTCCATAGACTTTCTGTCGCTGATGGCAATAGCATCCTCGTCCATAGAGCCTAAGATGCAGCACTCAGCATAGAGAGCAACGCCCTGAGGATTTGTTGCGCCCTTACAGAGAACATATCCGTTGGGTGAAACACCTGAGTATGTCTCGCTGCCTGCAGGAGAAGGAACGGGAACAACGCCAAGATACTCGGGATCGATAGGAGCGTCCCATGTCTCGGGAGCCTTTGTGAATTGCCATACACCTGTTATATCGAACAGCTCGGTGCCGTCAGCCATCTTCTGGAGCTGGGTAGACCAGTTGTACAGACTCATGTCGATGAGACAGCCGTTCTGATAAAGGTCATATCCGAATTCCATAGCCTTTGCAAGCTGAGCGTCCTTGAGCTGGCTTACAATGTGGCCGTCTATGTTATTAACGGCAGTTGCGCCTGAGGATGTATAGAGACCCTTCTCAAAGAACCAGTTGTCAAGACCTACCATGTCGTTGTCGGGATCAGCAAATTCCACAAGCATATCTCTGAATGTGTCCCAGTTCCATTCGCCCTTTTCCCAGAGCTCCCAAGGATCGTCAAATCCGTTGTCTTCGATAGTCTTTGTGTTGTAGAAGCACATATACTCAGCGTCTACGCTTGTAACGAACATGAAATACCTTCCGCCGAAATTAAAGAGCTCCATACCTGCCTTTGTATACTGCCACAGGTCGGAATTCATGTCGATGTACTCATCAACAGGAACGAACATTCCGCTGATTACACCCATGGGGAAGTTGCCTGGATCGTACATGAAGAAGTCGATGCCTTCGCCGCTGATGAGGTATGTAGAAAGATCGTTGTAATGCTGTCCATAAGTTGTCAGGTACTCTTTGATAGTTCCGCCGTACTTCTGCTCGAACATCTCGAGACCCACTGACTTGGACTGACCTGTTCCGTCGGGCTGGAGAGAATAGTGTGCAAGCCACTTGATCTCCTTGTTTTCAAGCTCAACATCCTGGAGCTTTTCCATAACGCCCTCGAGAGCTTCCTGCTCCTCGGCCTTAAGGGTATCGGTGTTTACTTCAACGGTAACTGCTGTTGTGGTGGTAGCTTCAGTAGTTGTTCCTGTGCTGTTGGTGTTGGTGTTGGTGTTGGTGTCGTCGCTGCAGGCTGCAAAGCTTGCAAGCATTGCCATAGCTACAACGCCTGAAAGCACTTTCTTTGTGTTTTTCATAAATAACCTCCTAAAATTATTCGGAAAAGCCGAAACTTTTTGCAATCTATATTATAACAAAAAAAGTCTCAACCGTCAAGAGAAATTTTAAATATATTATACCAACTATGTTATACATTTTGAACAAAAAATGTCGTATGCAATAAGTTTTTCCAAAACGGCGGCGGATCTCTGCGGCTTGACAAGCCGGGGGAAATGGTGTATAATGTTATTGGAAAAGAACGGAGCGTGATATTATGGCGAATGATGAAATGTTAGTGCAGATAATGGATATGATAAAAGGGATTTCTGACGAATTGTCGTCTTTTAAAGATGATATGTTGTCTTTTAAAGATGATATGTTGTCTTTTAAAGATGAAGTAAACAGCCGTTTCGACAAAGTGGATGAACGGTTTGACGGAGTTGACACCCGGCTGGACAAGGTCGAAGTACGTCTTGACAGAATTGAAAATCAGGTGAACGAAAATTATAATGCTATAGAGACATTGATGTATGATCAGAAGGATATGAGAAAGGATATTACGGCAATACAGCTTCGCATTGAAAACAAAGTGGACAAATCATTAAGTATATTGGCAGAAGCAGCGAGAAGTGATTCTGACCGACTGCATGATCTGGAAAGCAGAATGCAGGCATCAGAGGACAACTATGTTATTGACGAGGTCATTCAGGGATTAAAAGAACGCAAATTAATATAATACCGTCCCCCGAAAATAATCGGGGGATTTTTTATGTCCGAATCTATTGAAAATCCCGAAGAAAAATGTTATAATAAAAAAGATTTAGTATTTTACCGCATATATGATCGGAAGGAATGGTTCAAAGTGGAATTTATTGAACAGCTTATCAACGGACTTAACCTTGGCAGTATCTACGCACTTATGGCGCTTGGATACACCATGGTATACGGCATTGCAAAAATGCTCAACTTCGCTCACGGTGACATTATCATGGTGGGTGCGTACACCCTGTCGGTGGCGGTGTCTTCGCTGAAATTTCCCCCTGCTCTGGCGATTATCGTCAGCATGGCGGTGTGCTCCCTGCTTGGCGTGGTGGTGGAGAAGATCGCCTATAAGCCTCTCCGCAACGCCTCCCCGCTGACAGTCCTCATTACCGCCATCGGCGTCAGCTACTTCCTCCAGAGCCTTGCGCTGCTTATCTTCGGCTCCAATCAGCGCAAGGTGGAGTCGGTGATCTCCGTCAAGCCCATGAAGATCGGAAGCATCGACATTACAGGTGAGTCCGCTGTGACCATCGGCGTCACTATAATTATCATGATATGCCTCACCCTTTTCATCAACAAAACAAAGACGGGACGTGCGATGCTTGCAGTCTCCGAGGACAAGGGAGCGGCTCAGCTCATGGGCGTAAACGTCAACAAGACCATCTCCATTACATTTGCAATAGGCTCTGCGCTGGCTGCTGTGGCAGGCGTGCTGTTCACCTCCTCATACGGATTTGTGGGACCCTACACAGGCTCGCTGCCGGGCATCAAGGCGTTCGTTGCTGCCGTTCTGGGTGGTATCGGCTCCGTCCCGGGGGCTATGCTTGGAGGCATCCTGCTTGGTATTATAGAGAGCCTTGCAAAGGCGTATATCTCCACTCAGCTTGCGGACGCTATCGTCTTCGGCGTCCTGATAGTGGTCCTGCTTGTGAAGCCTACGGGTCTGCTTGGCAAAAAGCGCATGGAAAAAGTTTAAGGAGTGGCAGCAATGAAGAAGCATTTAAAGAAAATAATTACGGTATGTGCCGTTATTGCGATATATTTTATAATATTTGCACTGGTAAAGACGGGTGTGCTCACAAGACACTATCAGTCCCTGCTGGTGCCTGTGGGCATAAACATCATACTGGCGGTGTCCCTTAACCTGACGGTGGGATTTCTGGGCGAGCTTACTCTTGGTCATGCGGGATTTATGTCCGTGGGAGCCTATGCGGGATGTCTGTTCTCGGTGTACTGCGACCTTCCGGTCTGGATCGAATTTCCTCTTGCAATTATAATAGGGGGAGTGGTTGCTTCCATATTCGGCATCATAATCGGTATCCCTGCCCTGCGTCTTAAGGGCGACTATCTTGCCATCGTCACTCTTGCATTCGGCGAGATCATACGCTCCGTCATCACAAACCTTGATTTTCTCGGCGGTGCGGGAGGTCTTAAGGGCATCTCCAAATACAAGGACACCATGAGCGGCTTCACCATCGTTTTTATCGTCCTTGTGCTTACGATAGTGATAATAAGGAACCTTGTACACTCCCGTCACGGACGGGCGATATGCTCTATCCGGGACAACGTTATCGCAGCTGAGTCGGTGGGTATAAACGTGGTTTTCTACAAGCTCCTTGCCTTTGTTTCGGCGGCGTTCTTTGCAGGAGCGGCAGGCGTTCTTTACGGACACAACCTTGGTATTTTAAAGCCGGGCACCTTTGATTTCAACAAGTCCATTGAGATACTTGTTATCGTCGTTCTTGGCGGCATGGGAAATATAGTGGGCTCTATAATTTCAGCTATAATCATCACACTGCTCCCCGAAGTTCTCCGCGGTCTGGACAATTACCGTCTGCTCATTTATGCGGTAGTTCTTATCGCAATGATGCTTCTCAACAACAATCCTAAATTTAACGCTCTGAAGGACAGAATAAAAAACAGAGGAAAAGTTCAGACTGACGCAAAGGAGGCGGAGTAAAATGGCGCTTCTTGAAGTAAAAAATCTTGGTATAACCTTCGGCGGACTGAGGGCTGTGGACGACTTCTCCTTCAATGTTGAAAAGGGACAGCTTTACGGTCTTATCGGTCCCAACGGAGCGGGCAAGACCACCGTTTTCAATATGCTGACGGGGGTCTACAAGCCCACTGCAGGAGGATTCACTCTGGACGGGGAAAATCTCACGGGAAAGCCTCCCATCGAAATAAACAGGAAGGGCATTGCCCGTACCTTTCAGAATATCCGTCTTTTCAAGGCTCTGACAGTGGCAGACAACGTCAAGGTGGGTCTGCACAACGGAAAGAAATACACCATTGCGGAGGGTATCCTCCGTCTGCCACGCTTTTTCAAAGAGGAGAGGGAGCTGGACGACAGAGCAATGGAGCTTCTTAAGGTCTTCGGACTGGAGGGAGAGCGGGACGTTATCGCTTCCAATCTGCCCTACGGAAAGCAGAGGAAGCTTGAGATAGCCAGAGCGCTTGCAACAAACCCCAAGCTGCTGCTCCTTGACGAGCCTGCGGCGGGAATGAATCCCAACGAGACGGCGGAGCTTATGGACACAATACGCTTTGTGCGGGATAATTTTGATATGACTATACTGCTTATCGAGCATGATATGAAGCTGGTGTCGGGCATTTGCGAGGAGGTCTCCGTCCTTAACTTCGGACAGGAGCTTGCACAGGGAGTCACATCCGAGGTGCTGAACGACCCCAAGGTCATCACCGCATATCTTGGCGAGTAGAAAGGAGCAGGTTTTATGGCGATGCTTACAATAAAAGATCTGCAGGTCTCCTACGGCGTAATCAACGCTGTAAAGGGGGTCTCCTTTGAGGTAAACAAGGGGGAGATAATCGCTCTTATCGGCGCAAACGGCGCGGGCAAGACTACCATCCTCCATACGATAACGGGACTTGTGCCCGCAAAAAGCGGTTCTGTTGATTTTGACGGCACAGAGCTTACAAAGACTCCCGCTCATAAGATAGTTTCAATGGGGATGGCTCATGTCCCCGAGGGACGGCGTATCTTTCAGGAGCTGACCGTCCTTGAAAATCTTCAGATGGGAGCGTTTACAAGAAAGGACAAGAATGAGATATCGGAAACTCTTGAAATGGTCTACAAGCGTTTTCCCCGTCTGGAGGAAAGAAAAAGCCAGATAGCAGGCACTCTTTCCGGCGGCGAGCAGCAGATGCTTGCAATGGGACGTGCGCTGATGTCCCATCCGAGCATAATCCTCATGGATGAGCCCTCCATGGGACTGTCCCCCCTTTATGTAAGCGAGATATTCGACATCATCAGGGAGGTCAACGAGGGCGGCACTACCGTCCTGCTTGTTGAGCAGAACGCAAAGAAAGCGCTGTCCATCGCAAACAGGGCGTATGTGCTGGAAACGGGGAATATCGTCCTGTCGGGCGACGCGGGGGAGCTTATGAACAACGACTCCGTCAAAAAGGCGTACCTTGGAGAGTAATATGAAGTACGAAAGAATTGTAAAGGGAAAGTTCATTACACGTCCCAACCGCTTTGTTGCATACGCAGAGCTGAACGGACGCATCGAAAAATGCCATGTGAAAAACACAGGACGGTGTAAAGAGCTTCTCATTGACGGCTGTACTGTCTGGCTGGAGCGGTCGGATAATCCTAAGCGCAAGACTCTCTATGACTTGGTTGCAGTTGAAAAAGGGGACAGGCTCATAAATATGGACAGCTATGCTCCCAATCTTGCGGCAGGAGAATTCCTGCCGACGCTTTTTCCCGGGGGCAGTATCCGTCCCGAGTATACCTACGGAAATTCCCGTTTTGATTTTTACATAGAGTATAATAGCAAAAAGATATTGCTTGAAGTAAAAGGCGTCACCCTTGAAAACGACGGTGTGGTCATGTTTCCCGACGCCCCCACGGAGCGTGGGGTGAAGCACATCGGGGAGCTGTCAAAATGTCTTGACGAGGGCTATGAAGCGTACCTGTTATTCGTCATACAGATGGACAAGGTAAAATACTTTACACCGAATGATGAGACACATCCCGGGTTCGGTGAGGCGCTCAGAGCGGCGGAAAAACGGGGCGTGAAGCTCCTTGCATACGACTGCGCGGTCACTCCCGACAGCATGGTGCTTGATAAGCCGGTGAAAATAGTGCTGTGAGGGTATCCTATACAAAACATAGTCAAACTTCCTCTATTTTTGTGCAACTTTTTTCACAAAAATCCCTTTACTTTTTTCCGAAAGTGTGGTATGATTATGGAGAATGGAAGAAAAATACCCTGATATCATTTAAGGTTTTACGGAGGCTTAAATTATGTTGGATTTTAATAACAAAAAGAATATTTTGCGCTCTCTGCGCAGGAAAGGCGAGGAAAACCTGTTCTGGCGCATCCTCTGCAGCATCGCTGCGGTGTTTGTGCGTCTCTGGTATGATGCGGCGTGCGCTGTCAGCATGATCTTTTCGGACAGGCAGGGCAATCTGCTGGGCATAAAGGGTCTTGGCAGGGGCGAACGTGCGGAGAGACGCGTCGCAGAAAAGGCTGTCAGCAAAAAGACCCGCAGGCAGGACGATATCGTCTATGTGAGAAAGCCGTTTTTCGGAAGACTGCTTTCCGCTGTTCTGGCGTTTTCTTTTGTGTTTATGTTTGTGCCTGAGCTGGGGATTGATCTGGGACTGAGCTTAGTGGCTTCTGCTCTTGAACCATTTACTTTCGAGGGCGAGAGATATTATGCAAATCCTAATAATACTCCTGATTTTATTCTTTATTTTAAGCAGGATGATTATAATCATGCGCGTGATAGTTCAGTATCAGGTGTTAATGCCATTAAAAGAGCATACGGCTCAATGATGGTTACATGGCACTATAATGCTGACAACGGGAACGTTGTATCGGGATTTCAGGTTAAAATTATTGACACTTCTAAAAATAATGCTGTAGTATACAATGAATATTTAGAAGGCGGTCCTGATGAAAACGGTGATATCAGTTACATATTTGAAGATCTGACAACAACAGGAACTCTTCGTATAGAGGTCACCCCGATAACCTATATTGATCAGTGGAGATTCATTCCTGAGTACGATATAGAAGTAGATGGACAAATCACTAAAATACCCGCATCGCTTACTGTGTATAGTGATGGAAAACAGAATCTGATGTATCAGGTTCAGGGTAAAGAAGATAAACATACTCTGACTGGACTGCTTAACGCGAGATTTCCTGTTCCTGATTTGAAATTCAGCAGTAATGGCAATAGTGATGAATGTTATGATGAAAGTATCACTATCACGTGGAATGATGTGCAGCAGAGCGGCGGTACTGAGGATAAAATAGAATATCCTTACGCTTATATTCTTTACAGAAGTGAAGACGGCGGACCTTTTAGACAGCAGGGAAATCTTATTTTGTATGATGCTGAAAATGCGCCTTCTTATACGGATAAAACTATAGTTCCCGGCAGGCATTATCAGTATTTTGTTGAAGCTTTCAGGTATGCGTGGAATGAGGAGGAAGTATTCAATCCGCATCACAACGGAATAATTTCAAGCAGTGCCGGAATTGTTAAATCCTCTGCGGATGACAAGGCAGTAAGTTCAACCTACAGTTCAAAAATAAGAGATCTGTATGTTGCTCCTGCTAAGCCGTCAATGAATGTTCAACCCGGTTCTGATAATAACTCATATTTTATTAGTATAACAAACAGTCCCGGAGGGGCTAAAACTAATTACAGCGGTGTGTATCTGTTCAGATCTACAGGAGCTGTGCCTGTCTCGGCAAGTGATATCAAAGAACTTGAAAATGATCCGGATGGAGTGTATAATGGCAATTTCGGTAAATGGCTGGTTACAAACTGTATGTCGGGCAATGAAACATATAAAATAGACTATATTACTACGCTGAGCGTTTCAGGAAATAACACCACTCTCACACATCTGGACAGAAAAAATATTGTAGCAGGTGTTTCATACTGGTACTACGCTGTCGCTTTTCTTGATAAGGGTAACGATGTTCTTTACGGAAAGTTAGTAGAACGTCAGACTACAACGCTTGAACTTGCCCTTGGCACTCCGATGTGGGTAAAAACCGAACCGGGTGACGGCAAGGTTGATTTGGAATGGGAAGAAGTACCCGGTGCGGACGGTTATGAGATCGAGATCATCAAGAAGGACAGCTTTACTAATCACGATAAGGATGACAAAAATGATGAAGATGTTCCGCAGAATATTTATGTAGAGCCTGAGGCGTTAGATGTGGGTAAAAGGCTGAAATATACACATGAACGTCTGTACAATGATGATGTATATGCATATCGCGTAAGAGCCTATATAGATGTCAAGGCTGTAAACGATAAGTCTGAAGAAAAGCCTAAGTATTACGGCGGCTGGTCAACCCAGAATACTGTAACTGTAGGAACTGTATTTGGCATACCGCAGAATGTTACTGCTACTACTGTAGACGGTAAGGTCACTGTAACATGGGAGCCTGTAGACGGGGCAAAAGGATATATCCTGTACTATAAATTGATCGGTGAGGATGATCAGATCAATGTAAAGGATGAATACTTTACTGACTTCACAGAGTTCTTTGACGGTCTTACAGGTACCACATATACTCATACAAATCTCCATAACGGAGACCGTTATATGTACTACATCAAGGCATATAAAAATATCCCCGGCAACGGAAAGTATAATACTCAGCGTGTTATGAGTGAAAGATCAAATTCAGTTGCCATCAAGGTTGGACAGGGACTTAACACTCCTCAGAATGTGAAGACCTCTACCAAAGACGGAGAGATCACTATTGAATGGGAGCCTGTAGCAGGTGCAGAGGGCTATATTCTCTACATCAGCGGTCCTAACGGAGTAGAGGAACGTGATATCACAAAGCCTCCCTACGTTCATGTAGGACTTAAAAACGGTGATAGATACACATACTATATCAGGGCATATAAAACAGTCAACGGTCAAAGAGACTGGAGCCCCGAATCTGTTCATCTTACACAGGTAGTAGGTGACGGTCTTGGTATACCCCAGGACTTCAAGGCAACCTCAACAGAGGGACAGATCACACTTTCATGGGCTGCTGTAACAGGTGCTGAAGGATATGTTCTTGAATACAGACGGCCTCACGAAAGCTGGGACGTATACGGCATCAACGGAAGAACAGTTGACATCAGCAGAACCACCTTCGATCATACAAGACTCAATAACGGTGACGTTTACGAATACCGTATAAGAGCATATAAGACCGTCAACGGTGACAGAGTTTACAGTGAATATTCAGTTATCCTGAGCATGACAGTTGGTACTGTTCTTGACTCACCAAAGGATTTTACAGTAACTACCGCCGATGGAAATGCTTCACTGAAGTGGACTGCTGTAACAGGTGCAGAGGGCTACATTGTTTACGCATACTCTGCAGGACGTGCTTATCAGTTTGACGTAAGCAAGCCCGGATATGAACATACCAATCTTGCAAACGGCGACTCATGGACATACTACGTTGTAGCTTATAAGACTGTAAACGGAGAAAAGACATACAGTTCCCCCACCAAATCGATCACAGTTAAAATAGGTGTGTCGCTCAATGCAGCTCTTGACCTTACAGCAACAGCAGGCAATCATCAGATAGACCTGTCATGGAAGGCTGTTACAGGTGCAGAGGGATATGTAGTTTACCTTTACAACAGCAAGACTATGGAGTTTGAGCCTATTGCAGAGGTTTCAGGCACTACATATTCTCATATCGGACTGAAAAACGGCACCAAGTATACTTACATGGTGGCTCCGTTCAAGACCACTAACGGAACACGCTTCTACGGCGAGTATTCAATAACTGTTTCAGCTACGCCTACTACAGGCTCTCCCACAGATGTTGACAGAGAGCTTAATGTAAAGGGTACAGCTCCTTACGGCATCTCACACGGCGAGTATATTTCCGCTGACGCTAATCATGAGGCATTCGACGAGGCTGTGGATGTTTATTTCACAACAAATAAGGAGTCTACAAACGCAGTTAAGAATGTACTTAAAAACTATGCAAACGGTCTTTCAAGCTTCGTTATCTATCCTTTCGATATAAGCATTTATCAGGAGGGCACAAAGATCAAGGTAGACCCCGCAGACGGCTTCACAGTGACTATCACAATGCCGATACCTGATATCCTCATTGCTTACCGTGATTACCTGACGGTAGTTCACATCAACGAGCATGATTACTCCATCGAGGAGGATGAGATCGAGGGCGAGTCACTCTATGAGGACTGGTACAACGATTTCGGCGATCAGAGACTGGAAGTTCTGCCATGTGCTATCGTGGATATCGACAATGTATGGTGCGTTCAGTTCAAGTGTGCAAGCTTTTCACCATATGCTATCGTAATTTACAAGGAGCATATCTCGGACGTATCAGCAGGCTTCGGAATTTTTGACGGCGACTTTGCGGGAACATTCAATACAGGAGGACTTCTGCTTTTCACAGCGCTTCCTGATATAATGCCCCACAACAAAAAGCTCCGCGTTGTACGCGGCGGTTCCAAGAGATACCGCATCAAGAATGTGGAGAAAAAGTAATTTGTAAAAAAGAGGCAAGGGTTAGAATTTGACTTCTTGCCTCTTTGATTGAGAGAAATACTTTGTATTTCATGTCTTTGTTTAAACAAGGAGGGTTTTAAATGAGAAAAAAAGGGTGGATCATGAGATCCTTGCTGTCCGCTGTAACTTGTGCGGCAGTGGCAGTTACGATGTCAGGATGCAAAAATGACTCTTATGACGAAATGATACAGGAGGAGCCGGAAAATTATATTGCCATGGCTGCGGATAATGCCGCACAGTCTGTGGCAGAGGAAAGCTTCTCTGAGGAAGCCAAGGTCATCAAAGAGGCTGTTGAAGAAGGCTCTTTCACCATTGAATTTGAAGTGGAGGGCATAAAATTCAGTGCTGACTGCTATGTAAACGAAAAAGACCAGATAGCTTCTCTTCTTTATACCTTTACAGGTTCAAAGGGAACTGCCGCAAGCATTTACGGATATTCAGACAATAAGCTTCTTAAGTTCGGCACACAGGGCAAGTCGGGAAGTCATATCTATGATGTGGATCTGAACACTCTTGCAGAGAAGCTTGCGTCATCAATATTTGCACCGGGTTCAGACACATACTATGAGATGTCCGACTCAGAGTATGAGGTGCTTCTACAGTACGTGGGGGAGATCAATTCCGCCATCACAGGCAAGACTGATCCGGGATCAAACTATGATGATATAGTAAAGGCATTTCTTGATGAGCATCCTCCCGTTACAGAGGAAAAGACCGAGACCTCTGTCGGCGGCGAAACAGTGGAGGCAAACATTTTCCGCTATAACTTCCACAAGGATGAGCTCCGCAGTCTTATAGAAAAGCTTGTGGACGAGGCTCTCAAGCAGCAGGCGACAACTATCGCAACAACAGAGGGTTATACCACCGAGGATATCAAGGAAGATATGCTGTCCGAGCTTGATGATCTTGAGGACTACAGTGCAGAGCTTGTTTACTATATAAACAGCAATACAAACGTGCTCATGCAGGCGGATATGAAGTTGTCCTATGCAGAAAAGCAGCCTGAGGAGAAATCTGACGACGAGGATGATTATTATTCCTACAACTACGACTACAATGCCGCATATGATATGACCATCAGCGCTGTGCTTGGAGCCGATCCTGCAAATGCAGCAAAGCAGAGTTTTGTACTTGAAATGAATACAGACTACTACAACAATGATTATTTTGATGACAGTACAATTGTACTCGCTGCAGATGTAACAAAGAGCGAAAACAAGACAGAGGTCGTTATAACAGGCAAAGAGGACAACGACGAAGCAGTAGTCATAACCGCTGTCTGCGAGAAGAACGGGGATAATTATGTACTGACCTTTGACGTTCCCGAAGAAGACCTGAACCTTAAGTTAGAGGGAACACTTGTCACCGATGACAAGTCCTTCAAGCTGACAATAGACCGTATCGCTGCTGTGAACGGTTCCACAGAGGTAGCATACCTGCCCAAGGTTGTCATCACAGCAAAGAAGGGCGGAGAGGCACTTCTCCTTGACGCTGAAAAGGAGTTCCTTGACATTACCGAGGATGAGCTTGACCAGCTTATCGAAGACGTGGAAGCAGACCTCGAGGCAGTATTTATGGAGTTTGCAGATGACAGCGCTCTCGGCAGCTCAATGAAAAATTATGTGGAAAAAGCAGAGAAGGCTACTGCAAATGCAAATGCAAGGAGTATAAATATTGCCATAGCTTCTCAGATCACAGAGCTTGGTATCAATGACACAGAACTTAAAGGTGACATTGTAGAGGGAAAAGGATACACAATTGTTATTGACGGGCAGGAATATGATATGTCGGATTATCTTAGTGAGGACTTTTCCGGTTATAGTTATGCTGAGATCAATCCGCAAACCTATGCAGTAAAATTTGCATTGTGGTCAGAGGATCCAATTCCTGATGAATACAAAAGAGAGTTCAGCTATGACGAACAGCAATCTTTAGCAGATGAGAATATATTTATCGGATGCTATCCTTTGAAGTAATTATCTATAACAAACAGAGTCGGTGCTTAAAAGCATCGACTCTGTTTTTTTGTGGGGGAGAGGTCAGAAATTAATGACCTCATCTTCGCCTGCAAAGGATGAGATGGTGGCTGTCCCGCTTTCAAAATAAAAGACCTCGGTCTTGCCGTCATCGGCGGAGTACATTGCTTTTAATGAGGGGTGCTTATCAAGAATATACTGCTTTGCCTCGGTACGCTCGTCACGGACAAGCTTTCCGGATACACGGATCCACTTGTCACCGTCAAATGCGGAAAGCTCCACATTGCTGTTTTTCTGTATCTGCTCGAATACCTTTTTCTGGTTGGAGGTCTGGATATAGAGCTTGTCCTCAAAAATTGCTGCTGTTCCGAAGGGGCGGACGCGGGGCTTGTCCCCGTCAATGGTGGCGATGTAATATGTACCGCACTGAATCAAAAAGCTGTATACTGTTTGTAAATCTGCCATTATGGTATACCTCCTGTAAATTAATTGCTTTAAATGCTTACATTTATATTGTATCACACTATATATGAATAATCAACCATAATATTAATAAAAAATAAAACTATTGAAATATTTCCTGCCTTGACAAATGCAAAACGGGTGTGTATAATAAAATTATGAAATGTCATACAATGGAGTGATCTAAATGATACTGACAATTGATGCCGGGAACACCAACATCGTGCTTGGCGGCTTTGAAAATGACAAGCTGCTGTTTCTCTCACGGGTAGCAACTCAAACCGCTCTTACCTCGGATGAGTATGCAGTGAAATTCAGTGAGATACTTTCCCTGCACGGATATAAGTCCTCGGACATTGACGGGGGTATCATTTCAAGCGTGGTTACGCCTCTTACTCCTGCATTCGGCGATGCGCTGAAAGCGCTGTCTGTGGACAAGGTAATAACAGTGGGACCCGGCATAAAAACGGGGGTCAATATCAAGATAGACGACCCCGCCGTTCTTGGCGCCGATCTTGTATGCGGAGCCGTGGGAGCCATGGAAAAATACGCTCCCCCCTGCGTGATCTTCGACCTTGGCACAGCGACCACTATCTCCGCTATCAGCAGGGACAGAGTTTTTCTGGGAGGTTCGATAATCCCGGGAGTGAAGATCTCACTGAAAGCGCTGTCGTCTACCGCTGCCGCTCTCCCCGATATAAACACGGAGCTTACAGGCAACGTTCTTATCGGAACCAATACCGTGGACAGCATGAAGTCGGGAAGCATAATCGGAACGGCGAGCATGATGGACGGCATGGCTATACGGTACCGGGAGGTCATCGGCGAGGATGCAGTTGTCATCGCAACAGGTGGACTTGCATCTTCAATAGTACCTCACTGCCGGGAGAAATTTGTCCTGGACGAGACACTGCTTATTGACGGGCTGTATTCGCTTTATAAGAAAAATGTACAGTAAAGTCAAATAGGATCTTATGCAGCCGTGTCGTATGTTACTCTGCTGAAAAGAGTAATAAACGGAAAGGGTAAAGGCTCAGCCTTTTGACATTTCAAATAATTACGCTGTATCCATTGGAACAGCAGTAGGAGGAATTTTTTATGTCAAACACAAGAGAGACAACACGTATGCTCGCATTTATGGGCATACTCACTGCAATTGTTGCAGTGCTTCAATGGATGGCTTCGGTCATCGCATTCGGACCCTTCAGCATAACGCTGGCGCTTTCACCGATAATCATCGGAGCGGCAATGTACGACTGGAAAGCAGGTGCATGGCTGGGAACGGTCTTCGGAATAGTCGTTCTTATCACAAATGCGCAGGCATTTCTTGCAGTAAGTATTCCGGCGACTGTTATAGTATGCATACTTAAAGGCGCTCTTGCTGGAGCGGCTGCGTCGGTGGTATATAAGCTGCTGGAGAAGAAAAACACTTATGTGGCTGTTATGGCTGCTGCAATAGTTTGTCCTATAGTAAACACAGGAGTATTTCTTCTTGGCTGTCTGGTATTTTTCTATGATACTGTCAGCAGCTGGGTAGACCCTGAGAAATTTTCAAGCGTTGGTGCATACATGATACTTGGTCTTGTAGGAATTAATTTTATTGTGGAGCTTGTGACAAATCTTTTCTTAAGTACAGTTATTGTCCGCATTTTAAATATTGTTAAAAAGCCCGCTCGTGTGAACGCATAATAAAGAGGCTGCATGGCGGGGAAGCCCCCGCAGGCGCCGATGTTTTGCGCAGCAAAACTCGGAAACAACGGCTTGACGTTGTTTTTCTACCACCCACCCTTAGAAAGCACAAATGATTTAGTATGCTTTAGCCCCCTATCAAGGGGGCTGGAGCGAAATACTAAATCATTTTTTATTGTTTGCAAAAATCACTTCGTAAAATAGAGTAGTAGCTTATATCAAGAAGCTCCCCGGAGGTGGCGCGGAAAAACTGACGGAACGTCCCCTCGTATGTAAGTCCGCACTTCTCCATTACCCGTCCCGAGGCGGGATTTTTTACTGCATGACAGGCTCGTATCTGGTTCAGTCCCACATCAAAAAGATAGGGGATGATCGTCCTGAATGCTTCGGTCATGATGCCCTTGTTCCACCACTCCCTGCCGATGACGTAGCCGATCTCTGCGGTGTCTGTGTTGTCGTATATTTTCACGACGTCAATGCCGCCGATGGGCTCTCCGAGCTCTTTCAGGACTATCGCCCAGTTGTAGCGGGAATTGTCATTGTATTCGGCTGTCCACATATTGATGACCGCCTCGCTGTCCGACAGGCTCCTGTGAGCGTTCCATGTAAGAAATTTTGTTACCTCCCTGTCACTTGCCCAGTTTCTGAACATATACTCCGCATCGGAGCTTCTGAATGGGCGCAGGATGAGACGGTCTGTTTCTATAATATTTGTTCCTTTATGGTCAAGCATTTATATCAGCTTCTTTCGTTTTTTAATTTTTGCCTCCATTGGCGTGTAAATTATGCCGTCTGCGTCAAGCTGCATATCCGTTTCACGGAACCCCATTGCTCTGTAAAATGGTATGCCGTAGTCGCTGGCATTGACGGTGATGGCTTCTGTTTTCATAGACAGTGCGTACTTTTTCGCCTCAGCGTAAAGCATTCGTCCGATCCCCTGACGGTGGAAGTCTCCTCTTACAAAGGCAAGGCTGATGTGACAGCCCTCCCGCAGAGCAAGCATCCCCACAAGCTCTTCGTCAGCAGATGCACCCTGCGCATAACAGACCCAGACCTTGAAGTCACCGTCTGATATCATTTCCTTGACACGCTTTCCCCGGAGAAAGTTCAGAAAGCTGTCCACTCCTCTTTTTGTAAACGAGGGTGCTTCGTATTCCATAAACACCTTTTCCGCAAGGACAAAGGAGCGGTTTATTTCATCGGTAGTTTCTGCGGCGCAAATTCTGAAATTTTTATTTTTCATTTAAAACACATCCCTGTAAAAAATAAAGCGGCTCAAGGAAAGGTCTTCCTTAAGCCGCGGTAAACACAAAAGCATGAATTTATATATCAGCGTTTCGGACACAGCAGCTTAAAGCCATTGTACATTTCGTAAATGACTGACTGCATATACATTTTTACGCTGAAATTTTTCATATGTTTTACTCCGATCAATGAGATATGTTAATTATATATCAAAATAGTTCTTTTGTCAAGTGGGATATTTATTTTTTTGTAACACACCGGATAGTGCGGGCATATTCTATATAGGGAGGTGAACATCAATGAAAGAATGCAACAAGGATAAAGAATGCGTTGAACTGAACATTTACGTAGACTGCAACGAGCTCCGTCCCGAGCCAAAGCCCGAACCCAAGGGTCATTGCGACTGCTGCGATCCCTGCAGCGGTCATCACCCTGACAAAAAGGATGAGGCTGAGGGCTGCCTTAAAATAAATGTATACGTAGACTGCGGCAAAGAAAAGTACACCTATAAATTCTGAGTATATATAAAGGGACTGCCCTGCAGGGCAGTCCCGATTTTTGTTTATTCGCCGAAGCCAAGCTCCATGAGAGCAGTCTCGCCGCTGCCCTTGTATGTAAGGAAAAGTGCGTGGTCTCCCTTGTCCGTATCCAGAGTACAGGATATCTTTGTCCATTCGCTTGACGGGGACACATCTGCAGTTCCCAGAGCCTTTCCTGTTTCGTCTGTGATGTCAAAGCGACCCTCTCCGCTTCCTCTTACGGTAAGAGTGAGCTTTGTGCCGCCCCCGAAGCTGAAATACTTGTATCCGATAAGAGTGCCGTCAGCGATCTCTGCAATAAATCTGCCTGTATCATCATGATTTGCATTGGGGAAGCTTTCGGTAAATATCTTGTTTGAACCGTGAGGCATATTTCCGTTGGTGATGTTGCAGGCAATAACTGCGGGATAGCTCCCCTCTGCAATAAGCGCTCCGCCGTTAAGACCGCAGGAGGTAATCTCCACCTGCCTGATGCTTCCGTCAGCGGCGATTTCGATCTTCTCTGCGCAGGCTTGTCTGCTGTAGTCCGACTTATGTGTGAGCCTGTGATAGAAAACGTACCACTGTCCGTTTATATTTTCGATGCTTCCGTGAGTGGTGCCCGTCATGTTGAGACGGTCCTTGTCAGTGCGTCCGTTGATGCCCACGTCTCCGTTGGAAACGATAGTCCCTCCGAAGCGGAAATCCCTGTCGGGATAGTCGCTGGTGGCATAGCAAAGCTCGTGATTTTTCTGGGAGGAGTAGATGAAATAGTATTTGTCCCCCACCTTGCGGATAGAAGCTGCTTCAAAGAAGGGGTGTGCTTCAAAATCCGTACCCTTTACCTTGTAGGGGATGATGTGGACAGGCTCGCCGATGACGGTCAGCATATCGTCTCCAACCACAACCATGCTGGGTCCCATAACGCTTTCTGGGGTGCCTAAAATTTCCTCACGGCTTTTGTTGAACATATTCATTTCGGTGGTGATAAGCTCCTCGCTCTGCAGAAAATACTCCTGCTCCTCGAAGTCGTACTGGGTGCCGTAATAAATGCGGATAGTTCCGTTGTCGTTTATTACTCCCGGGTCGAAGCAGACGTATTTTTTCATGGGGGTGCCGTCGGGAAAACGGACATATCCCAGATACTCATATTTTCCTGCGGGAGTGTCACACACTGCTACGCTGATGGGTCCGAAATAGCCTCCCACGCCGAAATCTCCGGACATACAGTAGTAGAGATAATATCTGCCGTCATTGCCCCGGACAACGTCGGGAGCGTACATATATTTTCTTTCTGCGTAGTCGGGATCCTGATCTGCCCGGTAGATGACACCCTCGCAGCGCCAGTCGGACAGGTCGTCCACAGGAGCGGAGTAGACGGTGTAGTCCAGCATACAGAAGGTCTCGCCCCCCTCCTTGTCGTGTGAGCCGTAAAGATAGACTCTGTCTCCGAAAACGTGAGGCTCGCCGTCCGGGATGCACTCATTCAGCGGAAGAAACGGATTGAATACTTGCTTTTTCATAGATTTGATCCTCCATATCCACATATTTTTGAAAACAGCCCCCACGGGACTGTTTTCATTGTTACTTATATAAGACCTTCAATGATCTCCTTAGCTCTTGCATTGTCGGAGCAGGCGGTGAAAATTACCCAGGTGTCTTTTTGTATAATTACTGCCTCCTCCAGCTTGTAGACCTCGTCGGGAGTGTAGTCCTTGTAAAGGGCGAGCTGACTGTCAAGACGCTTCTGCACAGACTCAGCGCCTGTTTTTGCGCTGTCAGCGTCTGCAAAGCGGAATACTGCAAGCTCGTCGGGATAGGCTCCGCTTCCGCAGATAAAGACGGACATATCGGTAACTGCCGCTGTGTCTGTATCGTAGAACGCCCCTATATTTTCGGCAGTCTTTTCAACAGGGGACATCAGCTCTATCTCTGCCATTACCGCTGCTGTGATGTCCGCAGCGGTGGCATCTGCTTTTGCTGCTTCCGTGGCGGAGTCTGTGACGGCAGGGTCTGATACCGCTGCGCCGGATGCCTCGGGAGTGCCGTCCACGGGGACTGTATCAGGAACCTTTTCACAGGCTGCGAGCAGCATTGCCGCAGATGCGATGGCTGCTATAATAGTCGTTTTTTTCATGTTTTTATATCCTTTCATTAATTGATACCTAAGATCTCTGTAACAAACTGCTCTGTCTGAATTTCGGCAGTTTCGGTGACTGACGGCGCTTCCGTGACGTTCTGTGCCGCAGGTGCAGAGGTGACGGCGGTTTCAGCGGGAGCAGGTGCGGGAGTGTCCGCTGTTGCTGCTGTTGCGGCAGTTGCTGCCGTTGCCTGTGTTATTGCGGTTGTTGCTGCAGGCGGCGGGGTCACTGCTGACTGTGCCTGCGTCACCGCCGGCTGAGTTGCTGCCGCTGCTGCAGTCGTTGTGGGTGCAGTCACAGGTGCGGTGACTGCCGGACTTTCGGGTACAAGATCCTCTGCAGCAGTCTGGACTGCGCTGAGTATCACCGGATAAGCGTATGTTTTGAAGTGGAGACCGTCATTTTCCGCATAATGGTCTGCCAGATATCCTGTGCTGTCCTTAAGCAGGGAGAATGTATCCACATAAATTACGGACTTGTCCTCTGCCAGCTTTTCAAGCTTGCTGTTGTAGAGGGTGATGTTTTCTACCTTCTCCGGCTTCTCGCTTTCATGCTCGGCGGTGACGGGTGGGATAGAAACAATAACTATCACAGCGTCCGGACAGGTACCCCGGAGACCGTCTATAAAGTCCCCCATTTTTTCAGCCATGTAATCCTCTGAAAGATAGGAAAGTCCGTTTGTACCAAGCATGATGCAGATGCACCCGGGATTCAGTCCCGCAGCTTTAGTGTATACGCTTTCTCCGTTAATATCCGTGGTCATTACGGAAGCGGGGGTGAGTCCCAGCTGAGCGAAAACGTTCTCGGGCTTTAAGTATCCATAGTTTACAAGTCCCACAGAGAGGGAATCTCCCACCATGAGCGCACGGTCGAAAAATGAAGCGTCGTATTCGGAGGACGCTGCAACTGTTTCTGCGGGGATACCTGTTTCGGTGCTCTCGTCCGCCGCTGTCTCGGAGACAGCCGTGGTGGTCACGGCTGTTGTCTCTGTGATCTCGGCGGGAGCGATGACCTCTGCCTCAGGTTCGATAACATTTACCTGTGTAACGTCATTTTCAGCAGAAGCCTTGTCTATTCCGAGGATGTCAAAGCCCTGCTGTCTTGCAAAATATATTCCTGTGAGCGCTGCCAGCACTACTGCAAGAAAGACTATTGCCCATACTGCAGCCGAATCGGCAGCGGACTGTTTATTATCATAGTGTGCCATAAAAAGCCTTCCCGATCATATTGATAGAATATTGAAAAGCAATTTTATTATACTACATTTCATACTGCATTTCAAGCATATTTTTTATTTTTCGTGAAAATGACATGAAATTTTGCATATATTTATTTACAAAGGAAAAAAAATATAGTATAATAAGGGTTAGCTTATTTAAAAAGGAAGGATAATTATGTTTAAAGGAACATTAAAGACAACAGGAGCCCTTCTTATTGCAGCAGCAATGCTTGCAGGATGCAAGGGATCACCCGATACTGCGGATCAGCAGCTCATTGACCAGATCATAGAAGAAAACGGTCTTGAAGAACAAACAACTACTGCAGCTGCTCCGGAGATCAGCGACTGGCTTGCTGATGTGGATATACACAATTTTATAAGTCCTGAGCCTGGTGAAAAGATCGCTGTCATGACTGTAAAGGATTACGGTGAAATAAAGATAAAGCTTTTCCCCGAGGATGCTGCAAAGGGTGTGGAGAATTTCATCGGTCTTGCCGAGATGGGATATTATGACGAGCTTATCTTCCACAGAGTTATACCCGATTTTATGATACAGGGCGGCGATCCCAAGGGAAACGGCACAGGAGGACACTCCATCTGGGGTGACAGCTTTGAGGGCGGCACCTCCGAGAATCTTTATCATTTTACCGGAGCAGTTGCTTACGCAAACAGCGGAGCGACCTCCACAAACGGAAGCCAGTTCTATATCGTAAACACTGATGACGGTTTTACGACCAACAGCTGCGAGGAGCTTCACTTATACGACCCTGAAAGCTATAACTGGCCCGGAAATGTTGCTGAGCTGTACAGAGAAAAGGGCGGTGTCCCGTTCCTTGACGGCGGATACACTGTATTCGGACAGGTATTTGAGGGCATGGACGTTGTAAGAGCCATCGCTCAGGTAGAGACCAATCAGGATGATTCAAATGGTGTTCCTATGGATAAGCCCCTGACCCCTGTCATCATTGAAAGCGTCCGTATAGTCGAATATAATGAATAATGTTGATACCCCCGTATTTTTGCGGGGGTATTTTCATAAAAAATATTTCAGGATGCACATTGCCGCTACTCCCGGAGCCCCCAGAACAAGGGACACAAAAACGGTCACTCCGTTAAGAGGAAGGGCAAGTCCGAACCTGTCCCCTAAAAAATGCACCGCTGTAAGGGCGACAGCTCCGCTCAGCATACCAAGAAGTGCCGTCCGCAGGGGCTTGTCAGTTTTCAGGCAGTACAGAAGCACGGCAACTGCGCATACTGCTCCCGTTCCGTAAAAGATCAGCTCTGCAAGGGGCAGTCCCAATATTATTCCCGTATCCCGACTCTGCATTTTATATTCTTCTCCTTTGCTACTCTTATCAGATAATCAAAGCGTGACTGAAGAGCCTTTTCTTCGTAGATGAGCGCATCCACAAGCTCAGGCTCGGCGGTCATGTCATAGCTTTCCCGTATCCGTTCAAGACGGTTTGAGACAAAGTCCAGGTCGTCCAGAAGCTGACGGCGGAAATTCTCCTCTTCCTGTTCGGCTGCGCCGGTCTTTTTGAATAGTCTTATCATTTCAGTACCCCCTTTAGTTTTAAAGCAGCAGATATCCAAGGGCGATTATCAGCTTGATATCTGCGTTTTCTTTTATAAGAAGATATATAAGCGCCATGAGAAGCAGCTTGTCGCTTTCAATGCCGAAGGGAGCAGGTGCCGGACGGCTGCTGTTCCTGTGCTCCCTATGCTCAGGATGCTGCCCGGGACGAGGCTCCGGTACAGAGGGACTGTCTTGTCCGTTATTATGTATGGGCATCGGTTCAAATCTGGGCGGCGGGACGCTTATGCTCTGCATATAGCGGCTGCCCTGCTCTGCGTAATGCTGAGTCATTCTGTTCATCTCCCTCACACGCTGTTCAGCCTGAAGAATACCCCGGTCGGGCATATCGCTCCCTCCTGTTGTTTTAATTGTATAATATACTTTAAATATAATACTTAAAGTATATTTTCTAAGTCATTTAACATACCGTTTTCTCGCAGAGTGGTAAAAATATTGTATAGTTTAAGCAGCTTAAGTACGCGGTCAAGCTTTTGCTGACGCTCGGTCTGAAGATGAGGCTTAAGAGCCACAAGAAGCTCCCTGTTTTTATCGGTGGCAGAGGCTGCGCTCATGAGCTGCATTATTGCCATAGGGTTTATGTTAAGAGGACTTTCAGAAGCGCTGTCCCTGCTTTCACCGGCAGAGGGAGGGGAGGCTGCCTCCCCCATGCCTGCGGAAAACATGGCGGCAAGCTCCTTCAGCTGATTCATGCTTTCCTCGTCCTCAAGAAGGGACTGGATCTTTTCTGCTATATCGTCCAAAGTGCTCACCGCCAGTCATATGGATACTTTTAGAAAGGGTCTTTGTTAGCCTTTAGTTAACTTATTATAAAGTGCCTGAGCCTGTGGAGTGGACAGGAATTTCTCCAGCATCTTCGGATTGCTCACCATCTGATTGAAGGCGGCAACGTCGGCAGGCTTCATGTTTTTGATGGCATTGTCGAATTTGCCCTGTTCAAGATCCTTGCGGAGGCTTTCCTTGGATACACCCAGCTTTGCGCTTACCACTCCCAGAAGCTTATCCATCTGGTCAAGGTTCATGTTTATGTTTGCCATAGAATGATTTGTTCCTTTCTATAAAAAAATTTTTAAAAAGCTCTTTCTTTCTTTTAAAGCATATGTTATAATATTAGTAAACAGAACTTATTATTAGTATATGATGGGAGGACGTTTTTGTGAGGATAATCGTTATGTCCGACTCTCACGGTGCATCGGCGCAGGTTGAAAAAATTATTAATGCTAATAAAGAAGCGGATATGTTTATCCACCTTGGTGACGGTGAGACAGAGATCCAGAGTATCCGTCTGAAATATCCCGATATCGACTTCCGGAGCGTAAGGGGAAATTGTGATTTTGGCATGGACTCCCCGCTGTTCCTTATAGTGGAGGCTGAAGATCACCGTATTTTCTGCAGTCACGGTCACAGATACAACGTCAAGAACGGCACTGAGATACTCTGTACCATCGCAATGGAAAACGCCTGCGATGCTGCCGTTTTCGGACATACCCATGAGCGGTACATATCCTGCGATTACGGCGTAGATGTAATGAACCCCGGAAGCTGCCGTTTCCCGAGAGACGGAGAAAGACCCTCTTACGGGTACATCGACATTAATGAAAACGGACTGTTTATGAACATAATCGATGTAGGGTTCTGACAGGAAAAAATATGTCTTGCAAAATCAAAAATAATGGGTTATAATATATATGTACTATTTTATTTTAACAGGAGGAATTCAAAATGAGCACAAAGATCACAGAAGATATGATAATCGGAGAGATACTGGATATGGATCCGGATACTGCACCCTTCTTCCTTGAAATGGGTATGCACTGTCTGGGCTGTCCCGCATCCAGAGGCGAAAGCCTTGCAGAAGCCTGCTCTGTTCACGGGGTGAATCCTGCCGACATGGTGGCTAAGCTCAATAATCACTTTGCAGGAAAATAAGCTTTGCTCAGCAGGGGTAATAGCAATATTACGCCTTTTTATGTTACCGAGCCGCAAAATAACAGGTTATTTTGAGACAAGGCAACGGAGAGGGTCAAGGCTCAGCTTTGCGCCGATGGATGTACTATCGGCGTTTTATTTTATATTTTGGAGTATATCATGCTTGATAAACGACTGAAACTATGCGCGGACATGGTAAAGGGAAGCCGCGTCTGCGATATCGGGACCGATCATGCCTGTCTTCCTGCAGAGCTGCTGAAGTCCGGGAAATGCAGATCCGCCATTGCCGCAGATATAAACGAGGCTCCCCTTGAAGCTGCAAGGACAACTCTTGAAAAAGAGGGGGTCACAGACAGGGCGGAGCTTATACTCTCGGACGGATTAAAAAATATCCCCGAGCAGGGCATTACCGACATCGTCATTGCGGGAATGGGCGGGGAGCTTATTTCAAGGATACTGTCTGAGTGTCCGTGGAGTCTTGAAGGCAAAAACCTCATCCTCCAGCCCATGACCCGTCCTGAGCAGCTTATAAAATGGCTCTGCGAAAACGGTTTTGAGATCATAGATCAGCGGGCGGTGTCCTGTCGGCGGGGGTCGGCTGACGGCAGATTTTTCTACACCGTCATAAACGCAAAAAAGGGGAGCACAGCATTTACTCCCACGCCCATTTTTGAGCAGACAGGAAAGCTTGATCTTTCCGACCCCGAGGCTGCAGAGTATGTGCGGAACAAGGCTGAGAGTCTTTACTCTGCAGGATACGCTTTAAGAGATTCGGGACGGTCTGAACAGGCGATAAAAAAAATCAGCCTTGCGGCTGAAATGATAATAAAAACAGGAGGCAGACCAATGTACACGGTAAAGGATATTTTTGCGATGATGGATACCATCGCACCCATGAAAAATCTTCACAAGGGGGACAACTCGGGTCTGCTGATGGGGGACACGGGGGAGCAGGTCACAAAGGTACTTTTCACTCTTGATATAACAAAGGAGGCAGTTCTTGAAGCGGTGGAAACAGGCGCACAGGTGATAATATCCCATCATCCGGTAATTTTCAATCCTCTGTACAGGCTGGAGGAAAACGACCCTGCCTGTCTGGCGTTCAGACACGGAATAGCCTGCATCTGCTTCCATTCCCCTCTGGACATTTCAAAAGGGGGTATCAACGATATTATTTTTGATATGCTGGAGCCTTCCATGAGCCTGAAAAAGCTGTCTGTCCTTGAACCTATCCATCCCGACGGAAGCGGCTACGGATGGGTATGCTCAGTGGGGGAGCACATTCTGGCAAAGGAGCTGGGACATTTACTTCACGCCGCTTTTAAATGCAGAATAGTCCGCTATACGGACACGGGAAAGCAGATAAAAAAGCTGGCGTTCTGCTCGGGAGGGGCGGGAAGCACCCTTCACCTTGCAATGAAGTACGATATCGACGCTTATATCTGCGGGGACGTGAAGCACGACCAGTGGATAACCGCACGGAACAATGATATCGCTCTTTACGACTGCGGACATTTCCACACGGAGGATATTGTGATACCCTATCTTATAAAGCGTTTTAACGAAGGGTGTCCCGGACTTGAAACAGTCCGCGCAAAGGCCGACCGTGACCCTGTGGATTACATTGTATAAAAAATGACGGCGTGAGATGTAAGTCTCACGCCGTTTATTTTGCATTTAAAGTACGGGGTCAGGCATTATTCTTTTCTTTCTCTCAGCTTGAATATGCTTATCCTGTGGCTGAGCACCTGTGCCTGACTGTTCATTTCCTCACTGGTAGCAGCGCTTTCCTCGGCGGTAGCGCTGTTGCTCTGTATAGCGTCGGTGATCTGCTTGATGTTGGTGTTCACATTCTCTATGGATGCAGCCTGCTTTTCGCTGGACTGTGCAATATCATGGAGTGATGATTTGATAGCTTCGGTGGTGGAAGAAACGCCCTGTATGGACTTGTCTGCCTTTACGGAGATCGTTTTTCCGTTGTCTATAGTCTTTGTAACATTTTCCACCAGATTGTTAATGTCCTTTGTTGCTTCTGCCACCTGTGTTGCAAGGTTCTGTATCTCCTCGGCAACAACTGAGAAGCCCCGTCCTGCTGCTCCTGCGCGGGCTGCTTCTATAGCTGCGTTGATGGCAAGGATATTTGTCTGGGAGGCTATGTCGTCAACGGTACTTACGATCTTGGTTATCTGCTCGGATGAATCGGAGATGGCATTCATTGCAGCGTGCATCTCGCTCATGTTGGCGCTGCTTTCGGCTGCTCCTGCAGCAGCCTCCTCCATTGCCGAGAATGCGCTGCGTATGCTTTCGTTGTTCCGTTCAACATCATGGGTAAGCTCATCCATAGACATTGAAAGATTCTGAATGGACTCGCTCTGCTCGGTGCTGCTCTGTGCAACAGACTGGGCTCCTGCCGATACCTGTTCGGCTCCGAGTGTTACCTGCTGGGCAGCTGAGCTTATATCAAGGATAGTATTGCTCAGGGTAGCGGAGATAAGGTTAAGAGCCTTGCGTACCTTTTCAAAATCTCCTGCATAGCTTTTGGTAAGCCTGAAATCCAGATTTCCTTCTGCGATGCCGTTAAGTATATCGGATATCTCCGAGATATAGTCCGCGTAATCGTTGAGCTGTCCTACCATGACGCCGAAATTCTTGGAGAGCACTCCTATTTCGTCGTTGGAGGATGTTGTTTTTATAGTTGCGCTGAAATCTCCGTCAGCGATCATCTTTGCCGCATCGTTGAGGGAGTCGATTGGAGCGGTAATGCTTTTTGCGATAAAGTATGCCATTGTGATAGCAATGATTATTATAATAAGTGAGGAAATGCCTATGGCAAGTGAAAGCTGATTTGTGCTGGTGTTAAGATCGCTCATGGGCACTGAAACGATGATCCTCATGCCGTTTCGCATAGTCTGATATGCAGAGGCGTATTTTTTTCCGCCGTAGCTTATATTATATAACTCTCTGGTGCTGCCTTTTGAGTCTATTGCCTGTATTACAGCTGACACATCGCCGTCCTTGTTAAGGTCATTCAGCATGGTGCCGAATGAGAAATCCTTATGGTAGAGTATCTGGTCGCTGCCGCTGTCTATCACAAATGCTTTTGCGTCATCATACATTATATCTATGTCTGCGGTATCTTCAATAAGAGAGAAGTCGATGTCCATGCCGAGGATACCGATATTCTGTCCGTCCCTGAAGAGAGGCACCACATATGAGATCATATAGATATTTACGTTTTCATTGAGATAGGGGGACATCCAGATAGGCGCTCCGTTGTTTACGGGGATGTAGTACCAGCCCACATGGTTAAGATCGCTCTTGTCATACATGGTAAAATCTGTGCAGGGCACCTCACCGTATGGAGAGGTCAGGCTGTTTCTCATATAGAACACGCCGGATGTGGGATAAGCAAGATCGGGGCTGTATCTTATGTATGCGGATATTGCTCCGTTTGTGTGCTCAGCTGCTGAAAGGATAGCGGGAGCAATAAGGGCGGTGTAATCGTCAACATACTGATCTGAGGAAGCGAAGGCTTCAAGATCGGTAAGATTGTCAAGAGCGTAGTCTGCAAGGGTGTCTACCGACTGCTCGACACATATAAGTCTGGCGTTTATCTCCTCCGAGACCGCCTGACATGATCTGGTGATTATCTCTTCGGAGTCGCCGTCAATGATGCTGTTTGCATTAAGGAAGCTTATTGTTCCTATTGCAAGCACCGTCACTACTGTAAATGCTGTAACAAGTACTGTGATCTTCGCTTTTATGGATTTCATTTTCATACTCCTATCTTTCAGGATTTAGTTAGACATATATATTGTTTATTATACATTATTTTGAAAAAAAATTCAATAGTCCTTGTACATCTTTGTCAAATTGCACAACTATATTGAATTTTTATTTTTCATATGGTATAATAAAATAGTATAGTGTAAAAATTTACGGAAAAGGAATGATAAATATGGTATACCTTGTGGACTTTGAAAATGTGACATCAGCGGGGATATCGGGGATACAGCGTCTTACAAAGGAGGATAAGGTGTACATATTCTACACGGTAAATGCAGCAAATATGTCCTTTGCGGCGCACCTTAATCTGCTGTCAAGCCCTGCGGAGATCATCTATTACAACGTTTCAAGCGGCGGGAAAAATGCTCTGGACTTTCAGCTTTCCAGCTTTCTGGGCTACCTTATAAGCCAGGGGGAGGATAAAAACTTCTGCATCATCAGCAACGACAAGGGGTTTGAGCACGTAAAGACCTTCTGGGAAAGAAGCGGTCTTGCGGCAGGGGTCTCCATCAATGGAGCTCCGTCTATAAATAAGTCTATCCTGCCTATCGAAAAGCCCTTTACCGCAAAGATACAGCAGGGTGAACAGCAGCCTGTGATTCAGCCTGAAAAGCAGTCTATCGAAGCGGAAAGCGTCGTAACAGAGGCTGTCGTTCAGGATGTCCGCAGCATTACCGACCCGGAGGAAATAATGGAGAAAAAGCCTAAGAAGCGGGGACGTCCAAAGAAAAAGAAGGATGAGGCAAAGCCTGCGGAAAAGGCTCCTGCAGCTGAAAAGCCTGCTGCCGAAAAAACTACCGGCACAAATAAAAAGAACACCGAGAGCATCAACAGCGCTGTGGAAATGGTAAAATCGCTTTTAGCAAAGGCGGCTGTGAAAGATCTTGCAAAGATCGCTGAGGTCGTTGACCTGCTGAGAAAATCCGATGGAAAACAGCAGTTCTACCGTGGGATAATCAAAATTTTCGGTATGGAAAATGGTGTTGTGGTATATAAGGTAATGCGTCCCGAATATACAAATCTTACAAAGCTTGCAAAACAGTAGCCGCGTTTTTGTTAAAAATCACAAAAATTTAAAGAAAAATTTGTTATGCGCAAAGACCGCAAAATACAGTGTCTCTATTGCCAAAAAGAGGGCTATATGGTATAATTATTGTAAGTATTGTGCGGACAGGTTTTGTTTGCATGTAATCGGAAAGGATGGTTTTTCAAATGAAGTTCGGTTTCTATGACGACGCTAACAAGGAGTATGTCATCACCTCTCCCAAGACCCCGTATCCCTGGATCAACTATCTGGGCACACAGGATTTCTTCGGACTTATCTCAAACACTGCAGGCGGCTATCACTTCTATAAGGACGCCCGTCTTGCACGTATCACACGCTACAGATACAACAATGTCCCCGCTGACGCAGGCGGACGTTATTTCTACATAAACGACGGCGGAACGGTCTGGAATCCCGGCTGGTCTCCCGTAAAGACCGAGCTGGACGAATACAAGTGCCGTCATGGTATGGGCTATACCATCATCAGCGGCAAGAAAAACGGTCTGGCTGCTGAGGTCACTTTCTTCGTTCCCCAGGATTTCAGAGGCGAGGTACAGAAGGTAGTGCTGAAAAACGAGAGCGGCGCTCCCAAGACCTTCAAGCTGTTCTCCTTTATCGAATGGTGTCTCTGGGACGCTCAGGACGACTCTACCAACTTCCAGAGAAACTTTAACACCGGTGAGGTAGAGCTGGAGCGTGACGGTGCTGTCATCTACCACAAGACCGAATACAAGGAAAGAAGGAACCACTTTGCTTTCTATGCGGTAAATGACTCTGTGGACGGCTACGACACCGACCGGGAGACCTTTATGGGCGACATTTACCACGACTTCCACAACCCTGAGACCGTTATGAACGGCAAGCCTGCAAACTCTGTAGCAGACGGCTGGTCTCCCGTGGCTTCCCACTACAAGGAGATCACTCTTGGCGCAGGCGAGGAGAAGTCACTGGTGTTCATCCTTGGCTATGTGGAGAATCCCTACCCCGAAAAATTCAATGCTGACGGCTCCATGAACAAGTCCGCGGCTTACGAGATGATGAAGAAGTTCGACACCGCTGAAAAGGTAGACGCTGCTCTGGCAGACCTGAAAAAGACATGGGACGAGCTCCTTGCAAAGTATACTCTCACATCTCCCGACGAGAAGCTCAACAGACAGGTCAACATCTGGAACCAGTATCAGTGTATGGTAACCTTCAATATGTCCCGTTCCGCTTCCTATTTTGAAAGCGGTATCGGACGAGGAATGGGCTTCCGTGACTCCAATCAGGATCTTCTTGGCTTCGTACACCAGATCCCCGAAAGAGCAAGAGAGCGTATCCTTGATATCGCTGCTACTCAGCTTGAGGACGGCGGAAACTACCATCAGTATCAGCCTCTTACAAAGAAGGGCAACGACGCTGCAGGCACAAACTTCAACGACGATCCGCTGTGGATGATCCTTTCCACCGCCGCTTATATCAAGGAGACAGGCGACTACGATATCCTCAAGGAGCAGGTTGACTACAAGAACGATCCCAAGCTTGCACAGCCTCTGCTTGACCATCTTAAGAGAAGCTTCTATCATGTTGTAAATAATAAGGGTCCTCACGGTCTGCCCCTTATCGGACGTGCTGACTGGAACGACTGTCTGAACCTGAACTGCTTCTCCCGTGTTCCCGGAGAGAGCTTCCAGAACACAGCAAGCAACATTGCCAAGGAGGTACATCCCGAGACAGGCAAGCCCCTGAACGAGGAGACTGCTGAGTCCGTTATGATCGCAGGTATGTTCACATACATAGGACCGGAGTACGTTGAGCTCTGCCGCAGAATGGGCGACAACGCCGAGGCTGACAAGGCTCAGGCTGAGATCGACAAGATGAAGGAAGCTATCGTCAAGTACGGCTGGGACGGCGAATGGTTCCTCCGTGCATATGACGCATACGGCAAGAAGGTAGGCTCCAATGAGAATGCAGAGGGCAAGATTTTCATTGAACCACAGGGCTTCTGCGTAATGTCTGACGTGGGCGGCAGGGAGTTCACCGAAAAGACCATGGACAGCATTGACAAGTACCTTGGCACAGAGCACGGTCTGGTACTGAACAATCCTGCATTTACAAGCTACATCGTAGAGTACGGCGAGATCTCCACATATCCCGGCGGATACAAGGAGAATGCGGGTATCTTCTGTCACAACAACGCATGGATCATGTGTGCTGCTGCTCATGCAGGAATGGGCGACAGAGCGTTTGACTACTATACAAGGATCGCTCCTGCATATCAGGAGGACGAGAAGCTCCACAGAACAGAACCATATGTATATGCTCAGATGATCGCCGGCAAGGACGCTAAGCGCTTCGGTGAGGCTAAGAACAGCTGGCTCACAGGTACAGCTGCATGGAACTTTGTGGCAATTTCCCAGTATATTCTTGGTATCATCCCCGACTACAGCGGTCTGAAAATTGACCCCTCCATTCCTAAGGCATGGGACGGATACTCTGTATCACGTTTCTACAGAGGGGCTACATACAACATCAAGATCGAGAACCCTGCTCATGTGTCAAAGGGCATCAAGTCTGTGACTGTTGACGGCAAGGCTATAGAGGGCAATATCCTCCCCGTATTCGACGGCGGAGTACACGAAGTTGTAGCCACCATGGGCTAAGCGGGGAAGCCTCCGCGGGCAGTGTCACCCCCAAAGTCGGTTAGCACAAATAACTGAGTTTGTTCAGCCCCCCTCAAGGGGGCGGGTGAAAATAGCTAATATCTCATAAAATAAAATGGGTAGGATTGTAAAATTCTACCCATTTTTGTCAATTCTTAATATGTAATGTTTATGAAATATTTATTAAATAATTCTTATAATATCGCAAAAACCGCAAATAAAAAATTATTTCCACCGTAAATCACGATATATCGACATTCTTTGAGCTTTGCAGAATTTTCGGCAAAAACCAAAAATATTAAATATTTATAGATTTTTTACTAAAGAACATATGAGTTGTTTGCGAAACTCACAAAATATCCTAAAATTTTCCTATATATTTTTTACGAATTATTTATATAATATTTATTAACGAACGTTTGTGCCGAAATTTTGAGCGATGTTTTTTAAAACAAGCCCTTTACCTTTTCAGAAAAATATGGTATAATAAACAAAGTAAAATTTTTAGGTAACGGCGCACTCATAGTTGTGCGGTGCTGCCTTTACGGAGGCATCTTATTTTGATTTGTGTTACAGGTGATATGCACGGTGATTACAGTCGATTTAACGACAGTAAGATCAATAAGCTTAAAAAAGGGGACTTCCTTATAGTGTGCGGGGACTTCGGGTTCCTGTGGGACGGCTCCAAGAGAGAAAAGCAGATCCTGAAAAAAATTGGCAGAAAGCGGTTCTACACTCTGTTCGTTGAGGGGTGTCACGAAAACTACGACCTGCTGGAGCAGTACCCCGAGGAGGATTTCTGCGGCGGCAGGGTGAACGTCATCTCTGGACGTCTCATGCACATGAAAAGAGGGAGTATGTTCAATCTCCAGGGACACAGGTTCTTCGTCTTCGGCGGGGGACAGACAAAGGAGATCGACATCCGCAGGGAGTCTCAGACATGGTGGGAGGACGAGCTCCCCTCTCCCAAGGAGATACAGTACGGCGAGAACACTCTGAAAAAGTACAACTACGCTGCAGATTACATAGTGACCCATGAGCCCCCCGCTTCAATGAAGGAGTTCCTGGATTTCGAGACACGCCAGATAAGTCATATGCACACCTTCTTTGATGCGGTGAAGAATGACTGCAAGTTCAAGATGTGGTTTTTCGGCAAGGCTCATATAAATAAGGTCATACCGCCAAGGTACCGGTGTCTTTTTGACGAGGTTGTCCAGATAGAGGGCGCAGAGTCTAAGACCAAGGGAAAAAAGAAGTCTGAAAAGACCGGGTCAGCAGTATAAACAGGCAAATAAAGGATATTATATCCTTTAAAAAATAAAAGGAGTTGTTTTTATGCCGCACATTGCACTGAAAATGCTTGAAGGACGCACGGAGGCACAGAAGCAGGAGGCTGCCAAGAAGCTTGTCGCCGCGCTTTGTGATGCTCTGGGCTGCGGGGATACCTACATTACCATGACCATTGAGGATTTTGATGCCCAGGAATGGCAGGACGTCTTTGCAAAGGACATTGCAGGCAAGCCCGATGCGCTTTACAAAAAGCCGTCCTACGACCCGAAGAGCTTATTGTAATTTTTTAAGGGGGAAGCCCTAGGCAAATGTGCAGCATTTGGCACACGCAGGGGCTTCCCCCTCTTTACGATGTTTTGCGCAGCAAAACTCGCAAACGAACGCTTGCGTTCGT
>JAFLUI010000139.1:3043-6372 GCA_022508825.1 Oscillospiraceae bacterium | reverse complement strand
TGAAATACAAAGCCGATTTTTCTGTTCCTGAATTCGGAGAGCTGCTTATATTTTTTTGTTAAAACATCTTCGTCCTCAAAGTAATATTCACCGCTTGTAGGCGAATCCATGCAGCCGATTATATTGAGCAGCGTACTTTTGCCTGAGCCTGAAGCGCCTACTATTGCCACGAACTCCCCTTTTTCCACCTTCAGATCAATATCATCAAGTGCTTTAAAGCTCGTTGTTCCGCTTCCGTAAACCTTTTGAATATTTCTAAGCGTTATCATTGTTTTACTCCTTTTTCAATATTTCGTTGGGTTGAATATTTATCAGCTTGTATAATGCTGCAAAGCTTATGATAAGTCCGATGGCAATATATATGACAGGAAGAAGGATCGCCAGCGTGATATCCGTTTCGAATTCAAAGTATGTTATGCTGCTGTTTGCGATGTTCAGCACTAAAATGCCTATGATCTCTCCGAGAATGCTTCCTGTCAGTATCACCGTTTCGATCTCAGCAATTATCTCACAGTAAAGCTGTGAATAAGTTGCTCCTGTCACAAGAGCTATTGCAAGCTTTTTTCTGCGGTTATTGAAAATTACCAGTATAAGCCCCACAAATCCCACGCTTGTTATGATCAACGCCACGATTGATATAGTCTGTAATATGGCTGCAAGTGTTATCTGCTGATCCGCCGATTCCTCAAATTCTTTAAGAGGCGATGTGAAGTCGCATTTCACACTACCATTTGTATATTTGTCCGATAAGTGGGAACAGATGTCTGTCAATGCTTCCATATCGGTGTCACTGTAAAAATTGACCGTGAGCATACTGTAGCCCTGTTCGTCATTGCTTTTTAATTCCTCGCTGTATAGCTCGATAGGCGCTATCATTATGTCCTTAAGATAGCTTATATTATCGTCCTTGTATTCGTAGTTATTGTTTACGGATGTATATACATAATCGTTTTTGCCGTTATAAATATCAAAGCTGTCCTTTAACCTGTATTCGCCCTCCAAGCTCGACAGGAAGTGTTTTATCGATACCTCGTCGTTGCCCTCCAAATCATTCATGCTTTGCAGCAGGGATGGAACAAGAATTGTCTTTTGCTCGGAAAAATCCTTCATTTCATCGCTTTCATAAGAATTGCGGAAAAACTCGTCCGTGACGAAAAGACCGAAAACAAATTTAAGCTCTCCGTCGAGACTAGTGATAAAATTATACCTTATTGCCAAGGAAACCGAAAGGATACTTCCGTATTCTTCTTTTATCCATCGATAGTCGTCGTAATCAAAGCTCAGGTCCTGCCCTGCATACATACTGTTCTTGTCAGGCGCCATCGAAAGATAAAAGCTCTTTGCAGTATTATCGTCCTTCAGATCGTCATAATCACGGTTCAGCGACGAGGAAATGCTCCCGAACACCAGCATAATTATAAATGCCGCCAGAATTTGCAGTGAGAAAAACAAATAAGATTTTTTCTGATACCACACATTTTTCAGTGCATTAGCAAAAAGATATTTCATCGTATATTCCTCCTGCCGTAAATTTTTCTCAGCAAAATGCAGGACAAGATCAATATATACACCGTCCCTATCCCAACCGTCAACAACACGGCAAGCGGACTTAAATCAAAGGGGAATCCCGCAATATACGGCATAAAGCTCTTTATTACCGTGACCGTTATTATATCTGCAAATATGGCGCTCAGCATAAGGGTAAAAAGCTGTACCGATAAAAATCCAAACAGTGCAGATTTTGAAGCACCTAACTGTATCTTGATTATATAATTCTTCATATCGGAGTGTATTTTGTTTACAAGGATATTTGACACATTAAGCGCAGAATACAGAAGCACTACCGAAGCTATCCCCAGCATTATGAACAATGCAAACGACGCATTTTTCAAATCATCGGTGGCGTCATAATAGGAATCTGCAATCAAAAAATCCCTGTTTGATATCCCGTATTCATCAGCCAGCTCATTTGCGATCTCAACACCTGTGCTTTTGGCTTCATAACCGCTTTTAAGCTGAATATTATAGGCATATTGGGTGTAATAAATTTGTGAAAAGGAATCGAGAGGCATTATCAATTCAGTATTGTTTTCGATATATACGCCTTTTATTTCAAAGGTGCTGCTGCCCACTCTTATAATATCGCCCGTGCCGCAGCCAAGCTCACGCTGCAGGTCAGAGGAAATAAGGCATATCTTATCGCCGCTGTTTGCCTCTTCGTCGGTAAGATAGCGCCCCGAAAGCATTTCATAACGTATTATTTTTTCGTTGCCTGCGCCGTTGCCTATAATTTGTGTTTCAACAAATCTTTCGTCAAAGGAAACATAATCCTTTGCGGTAAATGCAGTTTCCATAATCACATCTATTTCGGAATGGTCTGCCTTTGCCTTTTCCGTATTTATTCTGATACTGTCATCGGTATAAAGTGCGATCACTCTTTCGGGATATATGGCAATGCCTGTCCATATGGATTTCAGCATGATATTCCCCACACATAAAACCAGCAGCGGGAACAGCATTCCCAGCGCAAAGGAGACTATCACTGTACAATTTAAAAATTTATTTCGATACAGGTTTTTTACAGCCGAAACGACAGTGTACATATCATTTCTCCTTTTCCAGCTTGTATATTGCTCCCGACATGGATTCGATCAGATAGATCGCTTCGCCGTCTGAGATCAATGAGCCATATTCTTTGTATTCGCTTTTGCTTTCCGAAAGTTTTATAGGTTCAAAGTACAAGCGTGTTACCTGCATATTGTTTAAATCCACTCTCGATATTTCCCGACAGCTTGCGCTTGAACAATATATACCGTCGTTATCTGCATAAATACCCATGGGGGTGTATTCGTAGGGGAGCGTATAAGAGGAAGTAATTTTTCCGTTTTCCAGCTCGTATATATAGTGGTTTCCCGATACTCCGAAATTGTCCACGTATTCCAAGCTGTTGGCAAAATAAGCTTTCCCGCCGTAAGAGGTTACAACTCCCGTACATTTGTCCATTATTGCCGTAATTTCATCCGATCCGTTTTTTATAAAGTACAGCTTTCCATCGCTTTCACGGTAATAAGCTGCGACGGTAATGTATATATTTCCGTTGTCATCCACCGCAATATCATTTAAATAATCCGAGGGATGGGTAACAGTCAAACTGCTTAGATCAATTTCACTTTGGTAGTTAAGCTGCAGGTCGAGTATTTTTATTCTTGCGTTCCCTGCGTCCACAATGTAGATTAAATCGTTATAAACCCATATTCCTCGTGGATTTATATAATCTTCGTTGCCGTTTCCAGTTTGTCCCGAGGTTTTGATTTCGCCGGATTTTTTGT
>JAFLUI010000139.1:0-2943 GCA_022508825.1 Oscillospiraceae bacterium | reverse complement strand
CGGCTATTTTTCTTGACAATTCTCCGATTGGGTGATACAATATCTTTGAAAATATAAATCAATAAGCGTAAATGAGCCTTACACCTTGCTGCAATGCGGCAAAGTTGAGGCTCTAATTATATGTGCGTTTATTTTATTTGATTTAAGGATTATTTAATAATTTCTATGCTATAATCAAGATACAGAAAGCGAGGGAGAGCTATGTATCTGCAAATTTTGAAAAAAGACCTCAAACGCAAGAAAACGATGAACTGCATTTTACTGCTGTTCGTGATACTGTCAGCGATGTTCGCAGCGAGCAGCGTCAACAACATCGTTGCGGTCTCGAACGGGCTGGACTATTACTTTGAAAAGGCGGGCATGAGCGACTATTTCATCATCGCGACAGAGCCGGACGGAGAAGGCACGATGGCAAAAACGCTTGACCGCGCAGACTTTGTTACCGATTACAAAAGGGAAAACGCCGTTATATGCACGGCGGACAATTTTACGAAAGATGGGAAAAGACTTGCTGATTTCGCCAATGCCGCCATGGCAATGCCTATAGGCGAAGCTAAGCTGAATTACTTTGACAAGGACGACAACATCATTGACTCGGTAGCGTCCGGAGAAGCATATATGTCTGGCTCGATAGTAAAAAAAGCCGGACTTGAAATCGGCGATACTTTTGAATATAAAATCGGCGAGACCGAGTTTACCCTCACCTATGCGGGACCCGCAAAGGACGCATTTATGGGCTCGGAAATGATGGGAAATCCTCGGATATTGCTCAACAACGGCGACTTTGAGAAAATACTTGCAGACAGTTCGGCGTCTGCGATGATAGTCGGATTTTACTATATAAACACCTCCGATCTTTCCGCGCTTGAAGCTGCGGTCACGGAGATCAACGGTATAATGTTTGACAGCAGCTTATCCGCCGTTAAAATGACCTACGTTATGAATATGCTGGTCGCCGGCATGCTGCTCGTAGTGAGTGTATGTCTTATTATCGTGTCGTTCGTGGTGCTGAGATTCACGATAAGCTTTACCGTCGCCGAGGAATTCCGTGAGATAGGCGTTATGAAGGCGGTTGGCATAAAAAACAGCTCTATCCGCGGACTTTATCTCGTAAAGTACTTCGGTATCGCGATAGCGGGCGCAGTGATAGGGTATATCGGCAGCGTTCCGTTCGGGAAAATGCTGCTTTCCAGCGTCAGCGAAAATATGGTGCTCGGAAACGAAAACTCGTTTATTATCGGGGTGTTGTGCTGTATTGCGGTGGTGGGGATAATCCTGCTGTTCTGCTGGCTCAGTACGGGAAAGATAAAAAGGCTGTCGCCTATCGACGCGGTGCGCAGCGGTCAGACCGGCGAGCGTTTCCGCAAAAAGAGCCTTCTGCACCTCGGGAAAAGCAGGCTCGGTACAACGGGTTTTCTGTCGTTCAACGATGTACTGAGCAGCTCGAAGCAATATGGCATAGTCACTGCTGTGTTCGCTATCTGCATACTGCTTGTAACGGTGCTTGCGAACGTTGCGAACACCCTAAACAGCGAAAGCCTGCTGTTTCTTTTCGGCGTCACGAAAAGCGACGTGTATTACAGCACTTCCTCGTATATTATGGAGGTCGTCGGAGGCACTAAATCTCTTGACGAGGCGCTGTCAGAGATTGAGACTACCCTCTCGGAAAACGGTATGCCGGGGAAAGCGCATTTTGAGGCATTGTATCCTATTCCCGTGGCTTACGGTGATACAAAGCGTACCGTTAGTTTTCAGCAATGCAAGGACACCAAAGCAAACGATTATACCTACACCGAAGGCTCCGCGCCGCAATATGAAAACGAGATAGCGCTGACATATCCCGTCGCTGAAAAGCTCGGGGCGGGCATTGGTGACACGGTAACGCTTAACATCGACGGTGAGGAGAGGGATTACATCATCACCGCGCTGTTTCAGAGCTTCAATTCCCTCGGAGAAGCGGGCAGACTCCACGAGAGCGTGTCAATAGCCGATACAAGTATGTCGGGCGGTCTGGCAATTCAGATAGATTTCGACGATCACCCGAATGACAAAGAGATAGACCGCAGGATAGAAAAGCTCAGGGATATCTTTGAAGCGGATAATATCTACAACGCACGTGAATATTCGCGGAGATCCACGGGAGCAGCCGATATTATAAGCGGCGTGAAAAATCTTGTGCTGATAATTTCGCTGATTATAATTATTATGATAAGCGTGCTTATGGAGCGTTCGTTCATCACGAAAGAAAAGTCCGAGATTGCGCTGATGAAGGCGGTGGGCTTTAAAAGCCGCTCGGTGATAGCGCAGCACACGGCGAGGTTCGCTATAATAAGCGTTATCTCCGCTGTGGTCGCTATCGCGCTCTGTGCGCCGCTGACAAAGCTCATCGCCGACCCAATCTTCGGTATGTTGGGCGCGGTGAACGGTGTGGGCTACGAAATAAGACCGTTTGAGATATTTGCGGTTTATCCGCTTGCGGTCATGGCTGCGACGGTTATCGGCACATTTTTCGCCGCACTTTACACACGCTCGATAAAGGCGTCGGACACCTCTGATATTGAATAAGGAGAATTGCTATGAAAACGATACTTGAAGTAAAAGACCTCTGCAAGACCTACATCGTCAACAAGCGGCAGAATAACGTTCTGCGCAATGTGAGCTTTATAATAAACGAGGGCGAAATGGTGGCGGTAATGGGACCGTCAGGCTCGGGAAAATCAACGCTTTTGTATACCACATCTGGCATGGATAAAATGACTGCGGGAGAGGTAGTGTTCTGCGGTCGGGATATGTCAAGGCTTTCCGAAAACGAGCTTGCGAAAATGCGCCTTGACAATATGGGCTTTATTTTCCAGCAGATGTACATGATGAAAAACCTCTCGATATTGGACAACATCATTCTCCCCGCCTGCAAATCCGACAAGATAAAGGAGAACAGAAAGG
>JAFLUI010000138.1 GCA_022508825.1 Oscillospiraceae bacterium | reverse complement strand
CGCCGCTTACGCGGCGAAAAAGGCACCCCAGTTTGCGTTGCTAAATGATAATTTAGCAGCGTCTTGCTCACATTTTTTCTGGACAGTCTATTTTAAGCATATCAAGGGTATTTTTCAGAGTGATCTTCACCGCCATGCAGAGACTGAGCCTTGCTTTTAACAGGGACTCCTCCGCTCCCTTTATGCGGCACTTGTCATAGAACTTGTGGAAAAGAGTGGCAAGCTCCTGAGTGTACCGGGTGATCTTTGAGGGGTCATAGTCCTTTGCTGCGGAGTCCACTGTATTCGGCAGAGAGGCGATATATCTGATAAGCTCCCTTTCCTCTGTAGTTTCAAGGACATCAAGCTTGTCCGGAGAGAGGTTTTCAACGGAATGTCCCTCCGCTTCAAGGTTTCTGATAATAGAGCATATCCTTGCATGAGCGTACTGGACATAGTATACAGGGTTCTTTGAGGACTGCTCGATTGCAAGGTCAAGGTCAAATTCAAGGTGTGAATTGGCTTCACGGAGGTTGAAGAAGAACCTTGCCGCGTCAATGGGCACCTCGTCAAGCAGGGTTTCAAGGGTGACTGCCTTTCCCGAACGCTTGGAAAGCTTGTAGGTCTCCCCGTCCTTTACAAGACGCACCATCTGCATTATCATCATATCAAGACGACCCGGGTCAACTCCCAGAGCGGACATTGCCGCCTTCATTCTGGGGATATATCCGTGGTGGTCTGCGCCAAGGATGTCTATAGCTGTGTCAAAGCCTCTTGTGACAAGCTTGTTGTAATGATAGGCGATATCAGGGACAAAATAAGTAGGGATACCGTTTTCACGGACAAGGACCCTGTCCTTTTCATCTCCGAATTCAGAGGATTTGAACCAGAGGGCTCCGTCCTGCTCGTAAGTATAGCCGCTCTTTTTAAGCAGCTCGATGACCTCCGTTACGGCTCCGCTGTTATGGAGAGTGCTTTCCCTGAACCATGTATTATACTTGATGCGGTATTTGAGAAGGTCGTCCTCAAGCTTCTGAATGTTCTTGGGGAGGGCAAAGTCCACCAGAGCGGATGTTCTCTCCTCCTCGGGCTTGTCCGCATAGGAGCTGCCATTCTTGTCGTAGAAGCTTTTTGCGTGGGCGATGATGTCTGCGCCAAGGTATACGTCCTCTGGCATAGGGAAAGTTTTGTCGTCATCATAGATGGTCTGGCAGAGGGTCTCATCATCGCTGCACTTTTCCATGAGAGCCTGTCCATCGGAGGAGCAAAGCTGGATATAGCGCAGATCAAGGGACTTGCCGAACTTGTTTATCTGGTTGCCTGCGTCGTTTACGTAAAATTCTCTTTCAACCTCATAGCCTGCCCATTCAAGAACGGAGCAAAGACCGTCTCCGATGGCTCCGCCCCGGGCGTTGCCTATGTGCATTGGTCCTGTAGGATTGGCGGAAACGAACTCCACAAGTATTCTTTTGCCTGCTCCCGTGTCTGTTTTTCCATAGCTGCCGCCATCTGATGCAACATCAGCGACAACGCCGGAAAACCATCTTTTCGACAGGAAAAAGTTGATAAAGCCGGGACCTGCTATCTCTATTCTTTCAAATGAGCTGCCGTCCAGAATAACAGCTTCGGTGATAAGCTCGGCTATCTTTCTGGGAGCGGACTTCAAAGGCTTTGCGAAAGCCATGGCGATATTGGAAGCAAAATCCCCGTGGGACTTGTCCTGGGGGATCTCAACATTAAAAGCGGGCAGGGGAACGGATTCTATCTTTCCCTCCGAAACAAGTCTGCCCACTGCACTCATAAGAAGCTCACGAAGCTCATTTGAGGCGGATCTTATTGGATTGGTCATTTTTAAACATCCTTTCAGAAATTAACTGATACGTATATATATCTCATTGTCGGAGACATAGCTTGAATTGATGTCTACGGTGTATTTGAGATACAGCTCACCGCCGTCATTGCTTACGTTGTTGTCTATGCAGTGGGTGAAGATACCCATTGTGAAATCCCCATAGGGAGTACCATAATGACAGTGGTGCTTCTTGTTCTTTTCCAGCACAAGATCGGAGGAGGCTGTGCCTGTACGGTTCAGATTTACAAGGTCGTTCCCGTAAAAGGACAGACAGGTAGTAGAGCCCTTGAAGCCTGTGACCTCCGACTCCTCGTATACTATCTGGAAGCCGCCCCCTTCAAGCTCTCTGAACTTTCCGGTGGTAGTAAGCTCGGTAGTGGAGCGGTCCCTGTCAATAGTATTGATACTTGTAAGATTTATCAAAACATCTTTTTCCATTTTTCCTCCTATATGTCCTTAAAAACCTGTTCAGGCTTCCGTGACATTTCTCCTTTTCAGATTCTCTAAGAAATAAGCTCTGATCAATAAAGTTCGTCAAGGGATACTTTATATACCTTTCCGTTTATGGTATCCCCAAGAAAAGCGTGGGCATTCTCCTCAAAAAGCTCCACACTGTCCGAGGTATAGTAGGTGTTTGTTCCCTTTTCCTCACTGTCTGACAGCATTTCGCTGCTCATGAGCAGGTTGTAGGCATATTTTGCCACTTCCTCTCCTGAGGAAATGATGGTCACCGAATCTCCCATATAATCAGCGATAGCGTCTTTTAAAATGGGATAGTGTGTACAGCCCAGAATCAGCGTGTCCACGCCCTCCTGCTTTATGGGAGCAAGGTATTTTTCCACAACAAGCTTTGTTACAGGGTCGTCCCTGCCTGTAAATCCGTTTTCCACAAGGGGCACAAACAGGGGACAGGAATTTCCTATTACGGTCACGTCAGGACGTATCCCTCTGATAGCTTTCCCATAAGACCCCGATTTTATCGTAGCTGCAGTGCCTATTACGCCTATTTTTCCGTTTCGGGTCCTGCTGCAGGCGGTCTGAGCGGTAGGAAGCAGCACTCCCGTAAAGGGGATGTCTCCCGCAGCCTCGCCGCCGCTGCCGATAACGGAGGACACCGTTCCGCAGGCAGCTATTATCATCTTTACATCATGCTTTTTTATAAAGGTTATGTCCTGATTTGCGTATTCAATAATGGTCTCCCGGCTTCTTGTACCGTAGGGTATCCTTGCGGTATCGCCGAAATATATGATATTTTCATTGGGTATAAGCTTGTTAAGCTCCTTAAGGCAGGTAAGTCCGCCCATGCCGGAGTCGAATACTCCGATAGCCTTGTTGTTCATAAGCGAAGCGGCTCCTTTCAGAGGGGATTGCCATTATGTCTGACCGGATTCAAGTGCAAGGGTGATGAGCTTGTCGAGAAGCTCGGACTGGGAGATACCCATATGCTCCATAAGCTTGGGATACATACTTATCTGTGTAAATCCGGGCAGAGTGTTTATTTCGTTCAGTACCACTGTGCCGTCATCTTTGAGGAAGAAGTCCACTCTTGCAAGTCCTGCACAGCCCATTGCACCAAATGCCTTGATGGCTGTTTCCTTTATCTCACGGGCAGAGACTTCGGGGATATCGGCAGGGATGGTAAGCCCCGATGTTCCCAGGATATATTTAGCGTCGTAGTCGTAAAATTCGTTGCAGGATTTTATTTCCCCAAGATCGGAGGCAAATGGGGTATCCTTTCCGAAGACTGCGCACTCGATCTCTCTGCCCTTTATGTACTCTTCAACAATGACCTTCCTGTCATGGCTGAAAGCAAGCTTGATGGCATTTTTCAGGTCTTCAAAGGAGCTTGCCTTGTTGATGCCTACCGATGAACCGCTGTTTGCAGGCTTTACAAACAGGGGATAGTCAAGCTCTCCTGCGATCTCGTCGCAGATGTCGTCCAGCTTGCCCAGCTGTGAGGACAGGATGCTTTTCCATCTTGCCATTTTTATCCCGTTTGATTCAAGAATGGTATGGGTTACTGTCTTGTCCATGCAGTTAGCGGAGGATATGACGTCACAGCCTACATATGGGATGCCTGACAGCTTAAGCAGTCCCTGAACAGAGCCGTCCTCGCCGTTCTGACCGTGGAGGGCAGGGAAGACAACGTCTATTTTTGCAATGGACGAGGAGTCCTCTGACATTTTCAGTATGCCCTTGTACATAGGGTCGGGGAGAATGACCGCAGGAACGCAGTCCGGGTTAGACTCCCATCTGTCTGAGGTGAGCTGGGAGATATCCCCGGGGTAGTAGAGCCATCTGCCCTTTTTTGTGATTCCGATAGGAATCACCTCATATTTATCGGAGGGGATAGAAGAAATAATATTTGCGGCTGATATCAATGAAATATTGTGTTCATTGGAAACACCGCCGAAAAGTACAGCTACTTTGATCTTTGACATAATATTCTCCTTATTCTTTTACCCGCCGGCAGACAGTTTACCGGCGGATAAACAGTTATTTGCGCATTATTAATTTAATTATACCATATTGATCGCCGTTTGGCAACTAAAAAATGATATATTGGCAGGAAAAAAAGAAAAATTTTCAAAATTAAACTGTCGGTTTATTAAAGTGTGATGTAATCTGCGTAGGAGTAGCCCTCTGTCTGACCGTACTTTACGACGTACCAGTTGCCGCTCTGACCGTATACATAGACCTTTGCTCCGTTTGGGATAGAGCCGATAACGGTCGAATCCATGGATGGGTAGTTCCTGATATTCAGGTTGGAGCCGTCCGTTGTGACGCTTCCCGTTCTGACGGGGGTCGCTTCGATAAGAGGTATACCGAAATAGTCGCACAGGGACTGCACAAGACTTACGGCTATACGGTCAAGGTTGGCCTTTATCCATGAAGCGTCGGCGAAGTTGTCATGATACCCTATTTCCGCAAGTATCGCCACGGCACGTGTGCGGGACACCTCTCCCAGCGTCGTTGTGGGACGGGTATTTACCTTGGCAGGGTCGGGATAGATAGTTTCAAAATTGTTGGCTGTTATGGTGGCAAGGTCCCTGCTCAGATCGGAGTAGGGTGAGTAGTAAACGTCGATGCCCCGGAGTTTGCCTGCAAAGTCGCCGCCTCCTGCATTGGAGTGGAGAGCCATGTGGACATCATACCGTCTTGCATTTGAGTCGCTGATAGCTCCTGCTGCTCCGCGTCTCGGGTCGTTCCTTGCGTATGATATGCCCGATGAACGGAGGTAAGGCTCCATTTTATCGGCAATAATGTTCATGTATTGTTCTTCTGTACCGCCGTTTATATAGGGATTCCATTCCTGGGTAGAAGGGCTTAAAAAAACACTTGGCATAGTATATTGTTCCTTTCACAATGTTGAATGATGAGTATCTCAGGCAAGAAGCGGTCGTGTCGTGACCTTACTCTTACCGATGCAGTACGCAGCGGAATGGGTAAAGGCTCAGCCTTTCAGCCTTTCCGCCAATTCATTATATGCGGCAGATTTTTGTCCGATACATATTTTATTGCTCTGCGTTTTTTGTCTGTCAGGTATTTTTTGACGATATGCTGAATAGTAATGTACAAAACATACTCGGAGGGATAATGATGCAGGATAAAAATGATATCAATGCAATGGCAAAAAAATACAAGGAGGAAATGATGCTGGCGTACAGCAAGAAGCGGATAGGAGGGACTCCTCCAGGCACCGTTTCATCATCGCCCAAAAAGGAAGAAAAGGAGCAGCATATACCAATTCCTGCTCCTTCGTCCAAGATAAAGCAGATAGAGGATGAGGCGCGCCATAGACTTGACCATCCTCCGATGCCTGAGATACCGACTATGCCCGAAATACCAAAGGCAGAGACACCAAAGGCTGACTGTACAGAGGAAAGCGGCGAAAAATGGAAATTTCTCACCGCTGAGGAGCTTATCAAAAAGGAAGCGGAAGCCTGTCAGGATGCAGTCCCTGTCATGTCTTCAAATACGGCAGAAAAGACGGATACTGCAGAAAAAACAGATGCCCCGGAGCACCATCAGGGGAATTATGATTTTGATGCCGCTCCCGATAAGCAGTATGAAAAGGAAGTGGAGAGCTTCAAATGCGAACAGGGAGAGGGGTATATACAGGTGGAGGTCACCTGGGTCGAGGACGGCAGTCCCATTGAGGGAGCTGCAATTGCTGTCATCAGACAGGTAACAGAGGACACAGACACTCTTGCTGCCACTCTTGTTTCCGGCGCAGACGGCTGTACAGACATCGTTACCATTCCTGCAAACGGAGATAAATACATGGTGACCGTCTATAAGGAGGGCTTTTTTACCGTCCGTGACCTTGAGGTGCCTGTTTTCGACACCATCAAGTCGATACAGCCTGTCACCATGACGGAGATAGGAAAGAAAGTATGATCTCGCCGCAGAAAGGGTAAAGTCTCAGCCTTTAAAAAATTTTCCCAAAAGGGCTTGACAAGCTTCGATCAAGGTGGTATAATATATTTCGTTGATTGAAGCGCTGCTAGCTCAGCTGGATAGAGTGACTGGCTACGAACCAGTAGGTCAGGGGT
>JAFLUI010000137.1 GCA_022508825.1 Oscillospiraceae bacterium | reverse complement strand
CTTGCCGCCATGTGAAGCATAAAACCCGCACTCGGCAGGTGGGCAACAGCCCATCGGTTTCGCGCTCCCTGCGTCCGTTACCCCGCACATCTAATGCGGCGGGAGGTCTGCAATCCGCCGACGGAGACTGAATCCCTTATATAATGTGTTGGATTATAAAATCACACTTCATCGTACAAGGCAGAAATCTCTTTCGTTATTAGTATTATAGCATAACTGTTTTCAAAAATCAATAGTAATTTTTAGATTATTTTCATATGTTTTGCAGGAAATTCAAATACACATAGTATATTTTTATCTATATATAACTTTAAGTATGTAAAAGTGTTTATAAAAAGACGGATATCCGCCGGACATCCGTCTAAAAATTTTCAAAATGAACACCGCAGACAGCCGCTCGCTACTCAAACCGCCCGCGCCCTGCCGCCCGCTGCTCAAACCGACTGCACCCTGCCGCCTGCTGTCCCGCCGGGGGTTATTCGCCGTCGTAGAGCTGGTTGAGACGCTCAAGGAACATATTTCCGATTCTCTCATACTCAGCGTCATCATCAATGGAAACAAGGGTCTCATCGCCGTTCTTGTCATACTCAGACTTGAGAACTACCAGCTCGGAATCTGCCTCAAGCTCCTTTGTAGGATCGTCATAATAAGGAACCAGAGCATAGTAACGGTCATCGCCCACGTCCATTACATCAAGCATTTCAAACTGCTGCTCAACGCCGTCCTCGTCCACCAGAGTGTAAAGATCGGCAGCCATATCGTTATCAAAATTATTCTTAGGCATGATACATCCTCCTCATTATCGTAGGCTTAATGCTTTTCAGACTGCCGCCCTGCAGATATTCGACCGGCAGTATATTATCCAACTATTCTATTATAATATAAAATGGATAGAAAAGTCAATACTGCAAAATAAACAAAGATTTTACACAAAAGCTGTTCAGTATTTTTTTAAAAAACTATTGACATTGCATAAAAACTATGGTATATTATATTCAAGGACAGAGGAAATACCAAATCGCAGAAGCGATGACCTCTTCCTAAAGAATCGGACCCGATGCAGACACGAATGGTGCAGTGACCGGAGGCGGTCAATGGGGCACAGGTTCACTCGGTGCATTATTACGTAACAGGAACAGTTCGTGACGGGAATCTGAAAAATTTTCTTGGAAAGGATGGCGAGTCCAATGGAGATGATCAATGAGCAGCAGTTTTTTCAGGCAGTCCGCAGCGACTCGTTTACAGCCGTGCTTTAAGAGAAAAATTTTTGGGAGTCTAAATGTAAGTGTCTTTAATGACCTCACTCCGCATCTGTAACGATTAGTTAATTATAATCTTAAAGTATATAATGATTACGAGCCGCATATCTCAGCAAGAACCGGACGCTGATATGTGGTATTTTTATACCCAAATTCAGGTGCCATATGCAAAAGGATCTCTGTCCTTTATCCTCGCAATGAACTTGTTCAAAGCACCTGAAGCCGGAAGTCAGTATACAATGCGTTCTGCCTTATCCGATGTCCTCTGCGGGACTTTAAATAAAAGGCTGTAGCCTAATTCTATAAGAAAAAGGTGAATACCAATGAAAGGCTGAGCCTTTACCCTTTCCGCTGCATAGTTTCAATGTAACAGAAGGATCGTGGCTCGGTAACTTTAAAAAGCTATCATTTCAATGAAAGAAGTGATGTCTTATGAGGACTGAAATTTTCAAAGGTATCTTTAACCGCTACTGTTAATATGATTGGAGTGAGACCACCTAAGTATTCAGTTTGATCTCGGAATAATAAATTATGAAATGAAGGGATGCATATGAAGAGATTCAATGCTTATCACGATTTGAATATTTATTAAATTATATAAGGATGTGATTCCAACAGGACAGGTAAGACGGTTTTGACCGGTTTCGGACAATAGCGGACAGCCCGGTAATGAGCGGGCACGGTTCCGTAAAGAGATGAGTGTGATTATTATGGTAATCAGAAAGACTTTCCTTAAAAAAATCTGAGAAAGCAGGAGTGAGTCCAATGGCATAGTCAGCTTCCTTTAATAAAATTCCATTAGGAGTGATCTATATGCGCTATTGTATATTACCCCATAAGGAATATGAATTTTAAGGAGTGAGTCCAATGGCATAGCAAGACTTTCCGCAGAATACTACGAAAGGCTGTGGTGTCTATGAAAATTGTTCGGAGTAATATGAAAATCTAAATGATCGGAGTGAGACCACCGGAAGATTCAGTCAGCCGGATGACTTATCCGGCAATGCCATATAATTAAAATATATCCAGGAGCTGTCAGGTTGTCAGCTCCTTTTTCTTCAAGGCTGAGCCTTGACCCTTATCTACCCCCACCTTAAGAAAGTACAAATGATTTAGTACGCAAAGCCCCCTATCAAGGGGGCAGTTTTGTTGGCACGTAAATTATAATTTAAATCATAAAGTATTGCTTTTTCCCGGAAAATAAGTATAATAAGATGTAGACTAAAATGAAAGGATCCAAAAAAATGTCTAAAGTAAAGGAAATCATAATGCTTATCCTGAAAGGAACGGCTATGGGTATAGGAAACGCCATCCCAGGAGTAAGCGGAGGCACCATCGCCGTGGTCACGAAAATTTTTGACCGTCTTGTGGAGTCCATCACTCCAAATATAAAAAAGCTTATAAAAAATATGCCATTTCTGATTCCTGTCGGAATAGGAATGTTGATAGGCATATTCCTGACAGCTAAGGTGCTGGATCATCTTTTTGAGAATTATTATGTCCCCACCCAGCTTTTCTTTATGGGACTTATAATCGGCAGTATCCCCATAATAATGCGGGAATGCAAAAAGGACGGCAGCCGTATCCGTCCTGTAAATCTTATCCCCTTTTTTATAGGGGCTCTGTTCATGATCGCCCTGCTGTTTGCAAGCGATGGACAAAGTCTGTTCCCGGAAGCCTACTCCCTCACCGTAAGGGACATCATCCTTTATGCTGTCGTGGGAGCTGTCGCAGCAGCGGCAATGGTCATTCCCGGCGTAAGCGGCTCTATGATAATGAAGGTTTTCGGCGCATACGACCGTATTATCGCAGCAGTGGCTGATCTTGATATAACAGTCCTGATAATTGTCGGCATAGGCGTCATCATTGGTATCTTTGCAGCGGTAAAGGTCATAGACATAGTGCTGAAAAAGCACCGTCAGGGAACTTACTGCCTTATTCTGGGACTTATAATGGGTTCCATACCTCACATTTACCCCATGGAGTTTCGGTTTGACACCCAGGGCATTGTCGGTATAGTGCTGCTCCTTGTGGGACTTGCCGTCCCCTGGCTTACAGAGTTGCCCTCAAAACGCAGGAAAGGGTCAGAATAAGGCTGCAAAAGCATCAGAGCCTGATATATACAGACTCCAGCAGTCTGTCTGTATAAGTAAAGGACAGCTCCGATATCCCGCCCCCAGAGAAAACATATGTTATTTGTTTGTCCATATCTCCATAGATGGAGTCTGCAAGCCCAAGCTTATCAGGAATGTCCTTAGGAACGGAATCAAAGCCCACCCCGTACACGGAAAAATCAGGGGGAGCAGATACTGCAGCAAAAAGCAGAGCGGTCACTTCCCCGTTTTCATCTGTTCCTGCATAAGCATATGTGCCGTCTGGGAATGTCAGGACACCGTCCGAAAGGGTGAAGCTATCGTTTTCCTCCAATGACAGCGGCAGAGAATGATATCCCCCGCAGTAAAAGATACTGTCCAGAAGCTCATCTGCAGTCCAGAACCGTACAAGCATATACTTATTTATAGTTGTTGTAACCGTTTCAGCTTCGGAAACGGCTGCAGAAACAGTCTCTGTCCCTCCATCTCCTGCTGTACAGCTGCATAAAAGCACTGTCAAAAGCAGCGCAGGCAGAAGTTTTTTTATTCTCATTTCAATTCCTCATTACCGTACTGAACGTCTGCATCTTCGCTGTCGTCCGTATTTTTTCTGAATCTGGACCGTATGGAAAGCCTTTTTTTCAGCGTCTCCATAGACTCCGAATAGGATATGGAGCGAAGTTGGGGGAAAGCCTTGAGAAGTCTTTCGATAGATTTGTCCCGGGTACCGGTGGCTTTTTCATATTTTTCTTCCCACTCTGATGCTTTAAAATCGTCAGCATCGACTATCTTGCCGTACATCTGACGTATTTTTGCAAAACGGGACTCCCCGTCCTTTCCTTTGATGATATGCTCGTACCGTTCACGCCATTCATGCGTTTTGGTGTCCTTGACCTCGATTATCTTGTCATATTTTTCCTTTGTCTCCAGTGTCTTTTCCGCAAGGTTCTCACCGATCTTGACAGCGCTCAGAAGCATGATCTTGGATATCTCGTCTATCTGCTTCAGACGGTTATTCAGCTTGTTGACCGCGCAGATAGAGGAGATCAGGTCTATCACAATAAGCACCGACCACAGCACTATCAGTCCCAGACCTACATTTACAGGTATATGGTCTATTATCATCTCGATAGTAGGATGTACTATCCTGACGACGATAACACAGCCAAGACCCCATAATATCGAAATTTTCGGGCATATGTAGCCCTTGTAATTGAATTTTTCGTGGGAATAGTCCCACCATCTTGCGCCGAAGAGTTTTTCCATGCCCAGACCCACAAGAAGCTCAAAGGAAGTACAAAGTGCCCCCGTAGTCAGAAACAGCGGGAAAAATGTGTGAGATATGGGTCTGAAAAATATCACCACCATAAGAACGCCAAATCCGTATATGGGACAGATTGGCATATTCAGGAAGCCTCTGTTCTGATACTCCCCTGTTTCCAGAGTCATCCAGCAGACCTCTATGCACCAGCCCACAAACGACCAGAATATAAACATATGGAACATCTGGTAAAGACTGTATTCAAGATATGGAATAGTTTCCATATATTATCCCTCCAAGAAAATACCTACGATGTATATTATACCATATATAATATGCTTGTCAAGAGTAATCTGTGATTTCATGTTTTATAATATTTATATTAATAATTATTCAATTATATTAATAATTATTTCATTAATTAAAATCGATTTATTAGATATTTGCGTACTATTTGCGGATAATTTATTTCTAAAACCTCTCCAAAATCCGCTTGACGAACATCTGTTTTAATGGTATAATTATAAAGTATCAAAAAAGAAAGGAAAAACCTGCCATGAACAAAAAGGAAGTTGCAGAGATCAAAAAGAATTTTACCGACTCCAGCGGATTTTTCACCCTTAACCATATTCTATCCGCATATGTAGACCCTCAGAAAAATGTCCGCTGCAAGGACAGCAAGCTGTACGCACTTATCCCCGAGGACGAGGGAGCGGTCATGATGGAGTCCCTGAAAAAAGTCCTCAGCGGAAGCGTGGGAAAGAACCTCACCGAATATGTATTCCCCCGGGAGGAATACAAGGAGGACGGCGCACAAAACGTCCTATATGCTGCCTTAAAGGACAGGCTGGAGGACGAGGCATCAAACGACCGTCTGCTGATGCGCATCATCAATAATATGGAATACGAAATGGCGTACACTATTATTGTAGGCTGCTGCAGCTACAGCATCATGAGCCGTGACAAGAACGATGAAGCCTCTGGCAATGCCGCAGAGGAGTATAATTTCATCGTTGCGGCAGTATGTCCTGTCTGCACAGGAGACGACGGACTGATGTTTGACGCCGAAAAGAACGCCATTGTAAAGAAGTCCAACACCGATCTTATTGTGAGCAGAGCGCCAACAGACGGATTCCTCTATCCCGTTTTCAGCGACAGGAGCCCCGATGTAAACAGCGTGATGTACTACACCAAGACCCCCAGGAAACCGAATATTTCCGTTGTTGAGGACGTGCTGGGCTGCGGATTTACCATGTCCTGCCAGGGTGAAAAGGAGCGTTTCCATCAGGTTCTGACCGATGTTGTAGCCGACGAGCTGAGCTATACTGTCATAACTCAGGTCAACGATGCCATCAGGGAGATCGTGGACAGCTCCCGCAACGAGACCGAGCTTCCCGTCATTGACGGAAACAAGCTGCAGGGCATTCTTTCCGACGCAGGGGTCAGCAGCGAAAAGCTTGAAGCCCTGCCGGCAATCTTCAAGGAAAAGGTGGGAGACGCAGAAGGGCTTACCGCTGAAAATCTTATTGACAGAAAGACCGTTCTTGCCACGCCGGAGATCACCATAAATATCAGCAGAGACGCTGTAGATAAGGTACGTACCAGCGTTATCGGCGGCAGACGGTGCCTTGTTATCGACCTTGACGACCCAAGTATCTCCATCAATGGGCTGACTACCAGCCTTACATAAATTATCATTTAGCGCCGCAACTGATTTGCACAAAGTGCAAATCAAATAGCCGGTCCAGCGCGGCTGGCGCTGGTCAGGTTTCCAAAGGGCGGAAGCCCT
>JAFLUI010000136.1 GCA_022508825.1 Oscillospiraceae bacterium | reverse complement strand
AAAGTGATGTGTCCGGAACAACAGTGGAATTTTACCCGGAATAACGTCAAAATGATGGGTCATGTTCACAACATCGTGCTGTCTGCCGAGATAGTTGTATAGCCCGAAATATCGTATTCAGCAGCTTTACCGGAGCAAGTCAGGTAAAGCTGCTTTTCTATTTAAGAAGTCGAATCGAGCCCCTTGATCCTGTTCAGGGGGATTTTTGTTTTAGGAGGTAAAAAATGTCTACATATAATCTTTCATCCATAATTCAGTTGTTAAATCCTGACAATACACTGTCAGCTCACAGGATGCTGGCACATTCCATTGGTATAACGGAAGCTATGATCTATTCTGCACTCATATCAAAACAGGTCTATTACTCGCAGAACAATATGCTTTACGATGGTGAATGGTTTTATTCTACAATATCCGACTTGCAGGGAAGCACCACATTCGGCGCAAAGGCACAGAAAACCGCCATTTCCAATCTCATATCCCACGGAATGATCGAATGCAAGTATAAGGGTATGCCTGCAAAGCGGTATTTCAGAATTATTGACGATACGGAAAATCTCATGCGTCTGATTGAAGAAGGGATCAAGATCTCCAAAAGGATCTCCGGACGCTCAAAGGACAAGACCGCCGAGAGGTCACAGCAGAGGTCATACAGGCATGAAGAACATAATGCCGTCCCCTGCTCCAACCTCAAGGCTGCATCTTGTTCCTGTCCAGAGGATATATCTTGTTCTAACCCCAAGGCGTTATCATGCTCCCACCCTGCGGAGAACAAAACTAAAGATAATAAACCTAAAGAAAATAATCCTGAGATAAATCAATCTGTCGATCCTTCATGCGAAACAGCAATTTCACAAAAGACCGAAAAGATAGATGGACAGAATAAGCAGCCCATGAAATTCCATGAGGTATTGGAAGCTATTGGTGTAAGCTACAGCTATTACTTTTCCGATGATGACCACAATGCAGAACGTCCATTCTGGGAAACGATCATCTGCTGCATAACTGATATGACGGAGAAGGACAGCGTAACAATTTGCGGACAAGCGGTCAGGTATCATGAGATAATCGACCGTTTGAATGAGATCATCACGCAGCATTCCCTTGCAGATTGCTTTTCATACTTTGAAGAAAAGTGGCAGGAGTTATTAGCAGAAAAAGAGATAGTCCATCCGAAAGCCTACCTGAGATCATGCCTATGGAACTGGCTTTGCGATTATGACCTGGAAAGGAGCAAGGTATGACTAAGCACAGAAAGTATCTGCCCGTCTCCGACTTCTGCAAGAGGAACGGCATCAGGAATTATAAATTTTATCAGATACTTGGTCGGCATCCGGAGCTTGCGAGGAAGCTGAAAACAAATTCCGCAGGAAAGAGAGTGCTTGATGAGGAAGCAATGCTGGCGGCGAAGGCGATCCTCCGGAAAGAAAAAGTTGAAGGAGATCAGAAGCCCAAGCCAACCTCTGCTGTCATAGAGATAAACACTTTTGCTGCTCAGAACGAAGAGCTGAGTAAGGAGGTCGCTAAGCTGAAACGTGAAAACGTCAAGCTGAAAAAATTTCTCCGAAGCAAAAATTCAAAACCTGAGAAGCCGAAGCAGACGAGCTGATTATGATTTTAAAATTTTCGGAGGAAGGCAAGCCGAGAGAAGTTCGTCTCTTGAAAAATTTTCAAGACGAAGCTGATGTGCCGATGATGAATTTTCAAAATTTTTAAAATCATGAAGCGAGGGAAAGTCAGCACTGTGAAAAATTTTTCTTGAAGCGGTGAAGAGCATTTTTATTTTTTCAAAGATGGGCACTTTATCTCACTAAAGGCAGTTTTCTTTTTCATCAAAGATAAGACTTCACTTAACTAAAGCCTGCTTGAAGCCCACATTTTCAATTATCGAAGCCAAATCGGCGTTTTCAAAAAAGTCCATGTTGGAAATACCCGCAAGCGTAGAAAAAGTACGTACTTTTTCGATAAAAAATCTCGAAGGCGAGATTTTGCCAAGGGCAAGCCCCTGGGACCCGGATAGGATTCATAAAAATGATAAGGAGGTAAACATATAAACTATAAATTTTTCTTTGAAAGGAACAACAAGCGTCACAACAGGATCGGCATAAAGCTGAACGATGAAGAGCTGGGAGCGGTGAAGCGATCCTTTCTCTCTATCGGCAGCAATCTTAATCAGATCGCCGCCGTTGCCAATGCTTCCGGCTCTGTCTATCAGAAAGACATCGAGGACTTGCAGGCAGAGTACAAATATTTCAGAGACGTGATGAAGAATTATCTCTCTGAAATCTCTCCGACCTACATTAAGTGAGATGTTGGGTCAGCAATTGTTCTCCCCAAAAATTCCAAGAGAGTCTCCTAAGAAAATGGAAAATCCTGCAAGGCGATCCTTGCAGGATTGAAACATATCAATAATCTCTTACAGCATAGCTTTCTTAGCAGCCTCAATCTGTTCTTCCGTAAGACCGGATGCTCTCATAGCGGCTATCATCTTTTCTATCCCTTCTGCTTTGCCTTCCGCTCTGCCTTTTTCAATATCCCTCTTACTTCTGGCGATGTCAAGCTGCTTACGCATGGTTTCTTCATCAAATAACTCATACATCATATCGATAACCTCCTGTTCATGAGCTTTCATAAATTCGGTCAGATAACCGTTCTCAATGCAAAGGCGATATGTTTCTTTTGCAACGGTCATTCCATCATTATGGAGCTTCCTCTGCTCGTCAAAAACTTTGCAGAAACCTATATACTGTCCCGGAAGTGTTTCGTCAACCTTGCTGATAACGCGGACTTTCAGTTCAATGTCAGAATTTCCGCCGAAGAAGTCTTCGCTGAATGATAATACATCAGGTTTCTTGCCCGGACCCGAATAGATCACATACAGTTCAGGCGTAGGCAGGTGTACCCTTTTACTATCAAGCTCACTCTGATCAGTTGAATTGATATATCTGCGAAAACATTCTGCAAGGTATAAAAATATTCTGAGTGTAAGGTTATCCGACCACCAGCTTTGAGCTTCAAAAAGAAAGATAAACTTATCCTTTACAATAAAGCCCAGATCGTTATACAGAGTATTGACAATCATGGATTCAAGAGTATTGATCTTTATGTCATCAACAGTAACATCTGTCGCTTCGGGATGAAGCTCCTGGTACATCCGCAGAACATTTTTCTCGTCTTTGAAGAAATTGACGAACACACTATTTTTGGACTGCCGTTTCAGGGACATATCTTTGGGCATTGGTATCAACTCCATATTCGCTTTATACTATTATATCATACTCAAATGGAAAAATCAATCCTTCTTTTCGGCATTGTGCTGCTTATCAATGACTTCATAATATTTTTCAAGCTCACTCATAACAAACCGCTTGATCTCCGAGGTCGCTGACACTCCCCTCATAGCACACCAAGCCTTGAAGTCCTCCGCTTCCTCAGTACGGACACGGGTGGCGATCGTTCTCATATTGTCCTTGTCCCATTTCCTGGCGTACTGCTTTTGTTTTTCAGATACATGCATAACTCTCACCCACCTACTTATATAAGTATAATCATTTTATTATATCACAAGCCATACCGATATGTCAATGTACGCAAGAGCCAAATTATCCTATAAAAATTTAGCTGGTATTCCTATTTTACTACTTATATAAGTAGTAAAATAGTGATTGTAAGGGAAATGTTCCAGTGGTAGTAAAAGCAGAGAAAATGGTGTTTGAATGGCAGGCATAATTGATGTTCCACTGGAACATCACAAAAATCGAATATAAAATGATAAAATCCCGGCTGATTCCTGGCAGAATAAGTCGGGATTTTATTATAATAGTAGAGTTTTACTTGTTCATAAGTCCTGCACCGGCATTCCAAGCCTGACCGACCTTTTCACCGATTGCAAAATATCCGGAGCGATACTGATCGAATACAAGCGCATTTACCTTTTCGGGAAGTATCTTGTCCTTGTCCCCTATGATGCTTTCTTCTGCACTGACATTGACAATCTTGCCAACAATGGCGTGCATATTTTCTGTGTTGATCTCCTCTGCAAACTCGCATTCAAGCGTAACAGGAAATTCAGTGATTATCGGTGCGTTTACAAATTCGCTCTTGACAGCGTGATACCCTGTACGTTCAAATTTGTCGGACATCTTATTTCCGGTTGCAATGCCAAAGAAATCAGCAACTTCCATATTCGGCACATCTGCAATGCTTACCGTGAAAGCCTTTGTTTCCATGATATTCTTGGTGGTCTTATGATCGGAGTCAATAAACAGAGCGATCTTATCCATGCCGCAAATCTGCGCCCATGCAGCGTTTAATGCACAGATATTTCCGTCTGCACCATAAGCTGCTACGATAACCACCGGCATTGGAAACAGAGCAGGCTGTACACCTAAATTTTTTCTCATTGTGAATACCTCCATAAATTAAAGTTGGCAGTAACTATACACTCATATTATACCATATTTGAGTTTAAAATGCAAATGATTTGGCAATTATATCCGCACTGTAAGAAAAATGTGTTGACTTGTTTGCTGTTGTATGGTATGATTTTAAAGGTTAATTACCCATTAAATGAGGTATATCTATGACAAGAATAAAAAAATCAGGATTTCCCTGGGGATCTTTTTTAAAAAGTCTGGCGGCTATTGCTTTTCCGGTAGCTTTGCAGAATCTGCTGACTACTACCGCCAGTATGGTAGATACTATGATGGTTGCTCCATTAGGTGAGCAGACTGTCGGTGCGCTAGGACTATGCGCTCAGTTTTCGTCACTGATGTTTTCAGGCTATTGGGGATTTGTAGGCGGAGGAAGTCTGTTTATCGCCCAGTATTGGGGCGCTGAAAATGACGAGGGAATCGAACGTTCCTATGGCATGATGCTTACCTGCATGATGAGCGTAGCGGCATTGTTCAGCTGCGCCACCCTGTTTGCTCCCCGGTTGGTGATGCAGGTCTATACCGATAAGGAGACCATTCAGCAGATAGGTGTCAGCTATCTGCGAATTGTAGGCTTTGCTTACCCGATGCAGATACTTTCCATGGCAATGAGTACGCTTTTAAGAGGTACGGAACGTGTACATATCCCCATGGCTGCGTCCATCGTATCGGTAGCGACAAATCTTTTTCTGAACTGGGTATTCATCTACGGACATCTGGGAGCTCCTGCAATGGGTGTACAGGGAGCGGCATTAGCTACTGCCTGTGCTGCTGTTATTAATGTGACTGCCATATATGTGATGGCAAGAGCTTCCGGTCATGTTTATCTTTTCCGTGTTCGGGGACATTTCCGTTGGACTAAGGAACACCTGAAGCTGTTTTTCATCAAATGCTTCCCTATTATCTGCAATGAAATTCTGATCGGCATCGGCAATATGGTGATAAACATCACTCTTGGCAGACAAAACGATGAGGTGATCGCCGCTGTTGCGGTATTCCGCACATTGGAGGGTCTGATAATAGGTTTCTTTGCCGGTTTCTCCAATGCATCGTCCATCTTAGTGGGAAAATGTGTGGGAGCCGGTGAACTTGATACCGCTTTCGAGCGGGCAAAGCGTCTGGTATATTTATGCAGCGGTGTTATCTTTACTGTGGGATTATGTATACTGGCGGCACACAGACCCATCCTAACATCCATGAGCCTTTCGGGCGAATCCTTTCAGGCAGGACTTACTCTGCTGACGATCTATGTATTTGTCTCTGTCATCCGCATGGGCAACTGGCTGCAGAATGATACCTACCGAGCATCAGGCGATGCAGTGACAGGTACTGTGCTGGAGATCGTGTTTATGTACCTGATGGTGATTCCGGCAGTGCTTATTACCGGATTTGCGCTTCATTCGCCATATTGGGTGATCTTTATCTGCTGTTATATTGATGAACCGATACGATACATTATTATGCAGATACATCTTTACTCAGGCAAGTGGATACGCCCTGTAACGGATCAGGGAATGGCTGCCCTGCCGGCATTCAGAGAAAAAATAAAGCTGAAATAATGTATCCCAGCTTATTCCTGGCGGAAGAAGTCGGGATACTATTGTTTTGTAACAAATCAAGTATTCATCAGAAATAAAATATCTGACTTATTTTTGTAAATCAAAATCCAGAAGCCCTCTTATCTGCGTCTGCTCATCAATTCCCTTATACACCTCGCAGAGCCGCAAACCATTCGGAGTTAATTCAAACACACAGCGCTCCGTTACATACAGCACCTTCTGACTGTTGGCAATTGCATTTTTAGCCGAGAAACTAATTCCAGCGATCTCTTTGCGGAACTTGCAGATACTTCCCTCATGGTTGATAGAAACACTGACGTTATCGCTTGACACATCAAGTCCTTTAGTAGTGAAGGTACAACAGAAAACTATGCGGCGTGTAACTCCTGTAATATTTGCAAAACCGCCGATGCCCG
>JAFLUI010000135.1 GCA_022508825.1 Oscillospiraceae bacterium | reverse complement strand
CTGCGAGTTTTGTGCTTTTCAGACTGCCGTCTGAAATTTTGCTGCGCAAAACCGCACATAACATCGCGAAAGGAGAGATGCTCCCTACGGGAGCATAAATTAAAAAATGAGCAAGATATACGAAAGACTGCAGAAGTGCTATGAGTGCTTCAAAGCAAAGATAGATTTTGTCCCGGACGTTGCCCTTGTTCTGGGTTCGGGACTGGGGGACTATGCCGACGGCATAAAAATAGAGTCCACCCTTGACTACAGCGAGATAGAGGGCTTTCCCATCTCTACCGTTACGGGACACAAGGGCAGATTCGTCTTCGGATATGTGGGGGACGTCAAGGTGGTCATCATGCAGGGCAGAGTTCACTATTACGAGGGTTATAAAATGGAGGACGTTGTGCTTCCCATCCGTCTTATGAAACTTATGGGAGCAAGGATACTTTTCCTGACAAACGCCGCAGGAGGGGTCAATTTTGACTATCACGCAGGGGACTTCATGCTTATTTCCGACCAGATATGCATGGCGCCCTCGCCCCTTATCGGAGAGAACGCCGATGAGCTGGGAGTCCGTTTCCCCGACATGAGCAACATCTACGACCGTGACCTGCGGGAAATCGTCCGGAGCGCTGCAAAGGATCTGGACATCAAACTGCAGGAGGGGGTCTACATTCAGCTGACGGGACCCAATTATGAGTCTCCCGCAGAAATAAGGATGGTCCGCACACTCGGCGCAGATGCAGTGGGAATGTCCACCGCCTGCGAAGCCATCGCCGCAAATCATGCAGGACTTAAAGTAGTGGGTATCTCCTGCATATCGAACATGGCGTGCGGTATCACCGACAAGCCCCTGACCCATGCAGAGGTACAGGAGACCGCCGACAGAGCTGCCCCCCTGTTCAAAAAGCTGGTTACTGAGTCGGTCATCCGTCTTGGCAAGGCTTAACCTGAATACCCCTCTGCAAAATTCATAGCTTCCGCTAAAGGTATCCCCCGTATCCGGTGCCTGGACGCCCGCTCGCCCCGGGTGTATATCTTTACATCGCAGGTCTTGTTAAACCTCTGAAAGATCGTCTGTGTAAGTCTTACATAGACGATCTTGTTTTTGGGGACAACTACCGTGTGGAACTGATAGAACTGACAGTACCGCAGGGTGACTGTTTCCTCTCCAATTCCTATACCTGTAGTAAATTTAGCGACTATCTTTACAATAAGTAAATAAACAGAGGGTATCTCACCCATGACAAGCAGGAATTTTATGACGCTGTCCCAGGCGGGGAAAAACTTCATTGCAAAATATGCCGCCGCGGGAAAGACCGCGATCATAATTATCGGCGGCATAATAAATGGCATGATGTACCCCTTTTTTGTACGCAGGTCATTGCTGTTTACAGTAAAATTCGGCAGTATCATCTGCATGGAGCCCATGACTCTGTTCCGGGTGGTTATGGGCACAAAGACCGGTATCTCGTTTTTGTCCTTGCCGTAGCCTGTACAGCTTACGTGTACGGACATGACTTTGCAGATCTTCATCAGCAGATCCTGACGCAGATCGGCGTGATTTATTCTGGAATAATTTATAAAATATTTCCATCTGGAAAAAAACCCGTTCTCCACAAAAATATTTTTTCCGCACCTCTGTATCATGAAGTTTATGTGACGGAGCAGGTTGGAAAAAAATGAGAACCCCCAGCTCACAGCAATGATAAGAGAGATGGCAACGGTGAAGGGAGTCACGCCTTTTACAATTGTCTGGACTACGTTGGTCACATCCGAGACGGCGTTGATGAAAATTTCTTCCAGCTCATTTCCCACGATTCTTGCTCCCTGAATGAAGAGCGTCCCGAAGAAGATGGCTCCCGAAAGCGTGGAAGAAAAAACCAGCGAAAAGAAGATCAGATTGTATTTTGAGGCGTAGTAGCTGATTCTTGTGTTTGTCGACTCAGTTGGCATTTTGTTGTAAATTTCTGTATAATCGTTTAACGGCACAATGAGCTGGATATCCGCTCCGCCCCGCTTGTTTTTTGCCGAATGGGAGTCCGAATCCAGCATAAGGGACACTGCTTTTATGGGTCGCTGCCACAGTGATCTCTTGGACGTTGCACAGGACAGCGCATTATATGGGAACAGAAATTCATTGCGGATAAAGACTCCGCTTTTTATAATAATGCCGTCTTCCCGTATCTCATACAGGTCGCAGCTCCACCGTATGACTGCCGCGCCGATGATGACTAAAATTACAAATATATCCAGATATGCACCCCGAAGCCATCTGTAAAGATCAAACCTCAGAGCAATAAGACCTCTCACCAGAGGGATAAGCAGCAGCCAGAAGTTGGCAGTAGTGTATTTCAGAATGGCTATCTTATGCTGATGTTTCATCATCATAGTCCCCCCCTGCTGACAAGATACTGTCTTATTTTTTTGCTGATCTCCTCCATATCCGACGAGGACAGGAAAAAGCAGACCAGTCTTCCGCCGTAAGCGCTTATCAGAAGGAAGTTGAAGCTGGTATATTTTGAAAGGGGCATGGAGATGGCGGTGGTGTACTGCACCGAGGACATTTTAATAAATGTAATATTTTTAAAAAATATTCCTGAGCGTATAACAATTTCATCGTCCGACAGTGTATAGCTCACCGAACGGTACCACAGGGGCAGAATAATCAGCAGAAAAATAACATAAGCTGTTACAAGCAGTATAATAAATGCCCAGATGATGATCTCCGGCACTGTGACCTTGGGGATATCAAAATACTGAGGGAAATGGCTCTCCAAATAATACAATAAGTATTTTAATGCTATAATTATACAGATAATTAAAATAAAAGTGGTGACCCGAAGGAATTTCAGGCTCCGTTTGTCTGCGTAGTATTTTTTCATAATGACATAATTCCGATCCATCTAAAAATTTGTATTGCTTTATACTATATATATTATATCACAATTCTTAAGATGAGAAAACCACTTTGCATAAAAAATAATGGAGGAATGACATATTATTTACAATACCATTTGTAATATTATTGAAAGCTTAAACAATACGTTATGGGGATTTGGGACTATCCTGTTAGTGTTTGGCGCAGGGTTGTTCTTTACAATACGTATAAAATGCTTTAATATTATACATATAGTACATATTTTCAGATCTACTCTTTTCGGAGGACGTTCGGGTGACAGCGAGGAGCAGGGAAAAATATCTCAGTTTCAGGCACTTTCCACTGCTCTTGCGGCTTCAATGGGGACAGGCAATATTGTGGGAGTTGCAGCTGCGCTTTCCGTGGGAGGTCCGGGAGCAATTTTCTGGATGTGGATCTCCGCAGCCTTCTGCACCGCAATTGCTTTCGGGGAGAACGTGCTGGGAGTCCGTTACAAAAACAAAGGCGGAGATAGTCCAATGTCCTACATCTCGGAAGCCATCCATCCGAAAGCAGCACTCTTGTATGGAGCGGTCTGTGTGCTGGCATCCTTCGGCATCGGCAACATGACCCAGACAAACGCTCTTGCTTCTGCGGCGGCAGAGCTGGGGATATCCTGTAAAGCTGCAGGACTTGCCACCGCTTTTCTGTGCGGTCTGATGATCTTCAGGGGAGCAAAAAATGTTGCTGCCGCTGCGGAAAAAATTATCCCTCTCATCTCTCTTTTGTACCTTGCCGCAGGGGTGACGGTGATGGTAATATTCAGAAATAATATTATAGAAGTATTAAAACTGATTTTCAGCTCTGCCATAGGATATTCACAGGTCATAGGGGGAATTTCCGGGACGGCGATAAAAAAAGCAGTGTCCGTCGGACTGCGGAGAGGTATCTTTTCCAACGAGGCAGGCATGGGAAGCAGCGTCCTTGTCCACACCGAAACGGACTGCAGAGAGCCTGTCAGGATGGGTATGTGGGCAGTGGCAGAGGTGGTGATAGATACCATTATTTGCTGCTCTTTGACAGCCTTTGTGATACTTCTGACGGGAGCGGACAGCAGCGGAACGGAAGGACTTGCCATGGCAGCGGAGGGCTTTCAGCGGGGACTGGGAGAATTTGCCGGATATTTTACTGCCGGGTCTGCTGTCATTTTTGCCTTCTGCACCCTGCTGGGATGGTATTTTTATGGAGAAAAATGCCTGTTATATATTGTCAGAAATGGAAATAAAAAAGCCGCCCTGTTTTTCTATAGAGCAGCTTATACGGCGGCGGCGTTTATAGGAGCGGTATCCGGTCTGGAGCTTATCTGGGGCATGGCGGACATCTTCAACTGGCTGATGATGGTCATAAACCTTGCCGCGGTAATAGTTTTAAACGGCGAAATTGTAAAATCTACACGCGAATATACAAATAGTATAAAACAAACCCGTCGGGAGGAGGACAAAAAGCGGCACGCTCAGGGATCAACGCTTAATTCCTGAAATATTCCCCGATCTGATTGTCCATGACAGAAAGGGTGTCTCCCCCATCAAAAAAGCACCTGTACCACTCCACTGTCCTGCGGATGGCTTCCTCTGTATCAAAGCGGGGACTCCATCCCAGAGCGTCCCTGATCTTTGAGCAGTCCAGCAGGAGACATTCTTCCTCATGAAGGGAGCCCTTTTCCGGGACGTGCTTCCATGAAGCGCTCCCGCCCCAGTGCTTGCAGAACATATCCGCAAGCTGTCCCGCGGTTACGCAGTCCTTTTCATGAGGGGCAATATTGTAGCTTCCCGACAGACTCCCGTTTTCGTACTGAGCCGCCCCAAGCATAAGATATGCACAGACTGCATCAAGTACGTGCTGAAAGGGTCTTATTGAATCCGGATTCCTTATTATAATAGTATCCCCCTTTGACACTGCACGGAAGCAGTCCGGTATGAGTCTGTCCATGGAAAAGTCCCCGCCGCCGATGGCGTTTCCCGCACGACAGGTGGAAACAGCGATGCCAATGTCTTTGAAAAAAGAATTGCTGTAAGAGGAGGTCACAAGCTCGGAGCAGCTTTTTGAATTTGAATAGGGGTCGAAGCCGTCAAGAGGGTCTGTTTCTGCAAAGACCCTTTTGCTTTTGTCCGGCTTATACACCTTGTCGGTGGTGACGTTCACGAAGGAGCGGACGCTTCCGCATAGACGCACCGCCTCGCAGAGATTCACCGTCCCCATGACGTTGGTCTCGTAGGTACAGACCGGGTCTTTGTACCCCTCACGGACGATAGGCTGAGCGGCAAGGTGAAATATTATTTCCGGACGGAAGTCTTTCACAAAGGCGATAAGCTTTTCTCTGTCCCGGACATCGCCGATGAAGGACTTGGTGAGACTGTCCGCCCCCATTGCCGCAAAAAGGGAGGGCTGGGACGGTTCAAGTGCGTATCCTGTGACGTCCGCGCCGAACATGGACAGCACCCTGCACATCCAGCTCCCCTTGAAGCCGGTGTGTCCCGTTATTAAAACCTTTTTGCCCTTGTAGAATGACATATCAAAGCCGGACATATGCCGCACCTCCCTTTTATCTCATTTTTGCATATTTTTGGTGAAAAATCAATAGGATATTTCTGAAATATTTTCCTGAAAAGTTGATTTTTCGGAAAAGTGTGGTATAATAGTAAATATACTTATATTTATACTTAGGAAGGCGAAAAAACTATGTTAGATATCAGATTTGTCCGTGAAAACCCGGACGCAGTAAAGGAAAATATCAAAAAGAAATTTCAGGAGGCTAAGCTTCCTCTTGTTGACGAGGTGATAGCTCTGGACGCCCAGCTTCGTGCCGCTCAGACCGAGGCGGACGAGCTCCGCGCCAACAGGAACAAGGTCTCCAAGGAGATAGGCGCTCTTATGGGACAGGGCAAAAAGGACGAAGCAGAGGCAGCTAAAAAGCGTGTCACCGAGTTTGCCGACCGTCTTGCTGCTCTTGAAGCAAAGGAAGGGGAGCTCAGCGAACAGCTCACCCAGAAAATGATGGTGATACCAAACATCATCGACGACAGCGTCCCCATCGGAAAGGACGACTCCGAAAATGTGGAGCTGGAGCGGTTCGGCGACCCTGTTGTCCCCGATTTTGAAGTCCCCTACCACACCGATATCATGGAGAAGCTGAATGGCATCGATCTGGACAGCGCAAGAAAGGTTGCAGGCAACGGCTTCTACTATCTTATGGGGGATATTGCAAGACTTCACAGTGCAGTGATTTCCTACGCCCGCGACTTTATGATAAACAGGGGCTTCACCTATTGTGTACCGCCCTTTATGATAAGGAGCAGCGTTGTTACAGGCGTTATGAGCTTTGCCGAAATGGACGCTATGATGTACAAGATCGAGGGCGAGGATCTCTATCTTATCGGCACCTCCGAGCACTCTATGATAGGAAAGTACATTGACACTATCGTGCAGGAAAAAACACTGCCTCACACCCTTACAAGCTACTCCCCCTGCTTCAGAAAGGAAAAGGGCGCACACGGTCTTGAAGAGAGAGGCGTTTACCGTATCCACCAGTTTGAAAAGCAGGAAATGATAGTAGTCTGCAAGCC
>JAFLUI010000134.1 GCA_022508825.1 Oscillospiraceae bacterium | reverse complement strand
GCAAATTGTGTTCCTCACAAAACTCATCTAACCACAAATAAGGCGTTCCATTATTAGTCGGTTTCCCACAGCGTACACATAGTTATTTTCGTATGGCTCACGAGATATTTCCTACAAAGTTATAGAATATCTCGATCTTGCGTGTTTTGTTTACCCTGTCATTCTCATATATGAGAATTTTATCAATAAAGTCACGAAGCAGGTCAAAGGTCAGTTCTGTAATATCAGTGTACTTATCCACAATTTTCAGGAAACGCTCCACGTTCTGCTCATCGTCAAGTATTTTATCAAGCTCTGCACTGATCTCCTCAATATTATTTTCAAGCGACATTTGTTCGGACTTGTATGTATCGGATAATAGCTTGTACTCATCATCGGAAAGTTTTCCAAGTGTGTTGTCCTCATATATCCGTACAAACATCTTTTTGACTTCTTCAAGTCTTTTCTCAGACTTTGCAAGTTCACGCTTTTTAACAGCCTGTTCCTTTTTTGTTGAATCAGAGGATTTAGCTTTGCACTTAGCAATAAATTCTGCCCTGCGCTCCCTTGCTTCCGCTGTCACTCTCAGCAAGTCGTCCATAACAACGGCTTCGACAATTTTCTTGTTGATAGAGTGAGTTGTACACTGATTAGACTTTTCTCTCCTTGAATTATATCCCTCACAGGTATAGAAAACTCTCGGACGGCTTTTTTCACGATGGACTGACATCCTTGTACCACAGTCTCCGCAAAACAGAAGTCCCGAAAAGCTGTCGGCTTCGCTCTGCCTTGATACCTTTGGTCTGTCCGCTTTTCTTCTCTGAACGATCTCCCATGTGTCGGTGTCAATGATCGGATCATGGGTGTTCAGAAATTCAAACTGCTGGTCGATGGGATATTCGATGACCTTTTTGCTTTTGTAGGAAACCTTGTAGGACTGATGGGTGTAAGTGTGTCCCAGATAAACAGGATTATCCAGTATTTCTCCCATAGACCGCCTGTTCCATACATAAGGCTCGTCAAGGGTGCGAATATCAAAATCAGGCTTTTCCCGAAGCATACGCACCGCTTTAGGGTTTGGATATTTCTTTTCTTTAAAGTACCGGACAATATCCATCAGACCTTTTCCCTGAGCATAGAGTTTGAACAGATCACGGATCGCAGGAGCATACCGCTCATCAATTTCCAGATGATTTTTATCTTCCGCAGATGGAATATAACCATATGGGACAGCGCCGTTTACACGCTCTCCACGCATTGCCTGAGCCAGCTTGACCGCTTTTATTTTCTTGCTCGTATCACGGACGTACCACTCATTAAAAAGTGACCGCAGCTCAGTAAATTCATCGTCCCCCTGAATTGTGTCGATGTTGTCATTTACTGCAATATACCTGACATTAAATTCGGGAAAAATAATTTGCAGATACTGTCCTACCAGGAGATAATTTCTTCCGAAACGTGAAAGGTCTTTTGTTATCACTGTTCCGATATTCCCTTTTTCGATTTCGGCATACATTTCTTTAAAAGCAGGGCGGTTATCAAAGGTGACACCGGTATAACCATCGTCAACATAGAATTTGCAATTGGTGAAACCATTATCGGCAGCGTATTTCTCCAATAATTTTTTCTGATTCGTTATTGAATAACTCTCGCCATAATTAGCGTCGTCTTGTGATAAACGGCAGTATAGCGCCGTAATTTTGTTTGGCTGTAACATTTTAAACTCCTTTCTGATTTTCAGCCAAACCGATCGTGATATTATTATACCATAAATCGGCGTGACTGTCTATATTTTTACAAAAAATTATGATGCTTCCAGATCACGCATTATTAATCTTTCGATTTTGGTTTCAGCGGTATCTTTAGCAGTCTCGCTGAAATGCGAAACAACCGTATAAGTTATCTTGCCGATCTTGATTTCTCTTACTGTCTCAGCAGAATTATTTTTATTATTATTGTCTTTCATAGCTTTACCTCCTGACGATGTTTTTACAAAAATGCTGTCATGATCATGAACCTGATGCTGATTATTGACGTCTATCAGCTTGATTCTATTGTACATCAATTTATTTCATTAGTCACTGACGTTTGGTTGACGTGGAATTGACATCAGAAGGCAAAAAAATGACGTCATTTTCGGGATAATGACGTCATTGCAGGATATTCAGTTGTGTGTAAGACAGTTCGCTATATGAATCTGCCTGTGAAATATATACGATTTTGTACAATTCAACTTGGTGGAAAAGTTATTCGACTTCGGAGAAAAAATATGCTTTCAACTATGGAGAATTGCTATTTTTTATTTAGCAAGCATAGATTTTGTGGGAACAAAATCGGATATCATACGCTATTGTTAGGTGAAAGGCTAAAAATAATAAAAAATAGTTTGTTACTTAACGACAGACTATTTTTTACATCTCTACACAAAATATTGCCAAACAAAAAGGAAAGTGGTATAATAAGAATAGATTAAACATTAACATCATGTGAAGTAGGAGGAACAAGTATGACCGAGCTTGAAATAATGATTCATGCCAAAGCGTACATTGACAGCCTTGCAAAAGGTGTAGATCCATTGTCGGGACAGGAACTAAAAGGCGACGATATAGTTAATAATGTTCGTATATCACGATGTCTTTTTTATGTTTCCGGAATACTGCAGAAAGTAATCGACAACGGCGGAGAGATACAGCGAAAAAAGCTTCAACCTTCCCAACGAACAGAGTTTGCACTAACAGAAGAGCAGAAAATGAATCTTACCCCTGAAGATTATCCGCAGTCTTCAGCAAAAATCACTGCCACAATAAATGCTCAAATTGATGAATATGCTATGAAAAAACTAAAAGTAACTACACTTAATAACTGGCTTGTAAGCATAGGGCTTCTGCAGGAAATCACAACCGCAACAGGCAGAACACGAAAAATTTCCACACCTGACGGTGAAACAATGGGTATTCAGGAAAAAATATTTTCCGACCAGAACGGCACACACAAATACTGCGTATATAACAGAAACGCTCAGCAATTTATTTTTGATAATATTGATGCGATTGTTGAATTTGCACACCAAGAAGAACTCAATAAGCAACGAAAAGATGATACAGAACCGGAAAGTACATAAAAATAATTGAACATTGAGTACAAGAAAAGTAGTTTTATTTTTTGACAAAATTCATATGATAGGAGATGTTATTATGGCAAATCAGGAAATATCCAAAGCTCTTAATGAGCTGTTAGATGAAATATCAGAATACACAGGAAAGCGTTATGACGACGATATACGTGCATGGCTCATACACGCTGCTATACGTATATTGTCGGGTAATAAGCTGTTTACGGAGGACTATCTCAGTTTTCTTTCCGTATTACAAGGAACGGGATACTCATCGGAGCAGCAGCTAATTGCCGTTCGGTTTGCGCTCGCCGATAAAAATACGCTTTATATCCCTCCGTTTTTTCAGGAAATAGTAAGGAAAGACGCTGCCTCCGGTACAAGCGAAAGCAGAACGGTGATAGACATCATCGAACAATTCCTTGCAGCAGACCTTGTCAATGGAGAATTTACCACAGAGGAAGCGTCTGCATTGCACAATATAAGCAATTTACTTCTTGATCATTGTGACAGAAATGGAGTTGTCTGCGAAAAAACAAGAGAAGACCGTCCGGAGATAATTACCTCTCCCGGTCAGAGAACAAGGGAAGAGATCAGAGAAAGCATCAACAGATTTATTGATAATATCAGCACATCAACAGGCACGTCCGGAAGAAAAACAATGTTGTCAAATAAGCCTTCTGAAAATTTTAAGTTTGGTTTTACTCTTCTGTCAAATAACATAGAACCGGATAAGTCTGATCTCAATAAAATGGACGCAGGAGTGACGGTTACTAAGCCTGTATCATCGAAAAAAAGCAAGGACACTGTTGAAGGTGTTATGGATGAGCTGAATAGTCTTATAGGACTTGACAACGTAAAGGAAGATGTCCGGAACCTGATGAATTTTATACAGGTATGTGATCTCAGAAAACAGCGTGGGATGAAAGTTCCCACTATGTCATATCATCTTGTATTTACCGGAAATCCAGGCACAGGAAAGACAACAGTCGCTCGTCTGGTTGCAAAGCTGTATTATCTCATGGGTATTCTTCCCCGGGGACAGTTTGTGGAAACAGACCGAAGCGGTCTTGTTGCGGGGTATTCAGGTCAGACCGCTATCAAAACTCAGAAGGTCATTCAGGAAGCTCTTGGCGGGGTACTGTTTATTGACGAAGCCTATTCTTTGGTTAACGGCAAAGAGGACAGCTTCGGCAAGGAAGCCATTGAAACTATCCTTAAAGCTATGGAAGATCACAGGGACGAGCTTATTGTCATAGTTGCAGGATATGACGAGCTTATGCACAAATTTATAGAGTCCAACCCGGGACTGAGTTCCCGCTTCAATAAATACTTTCAGTTTCCCGATTATAATGGTGACGATCTGTTGAAGATACTGCGGCATTTCTGCGATACCAATGGCTATACTCTGTCCGAGGATGCTGTCCCTCATTTGCAGATAAAATTGAACGAGATGTACGAGAACCGCAGTGAGCATTTCGGAAATGCACGCTCAGTCCGCAACCTTTTTGAAAACGCAATAAATCATCAGGCAAACCGTCTTGCTATGAGTAATAACATAACAGACCTTGAATTAACTGAACTCACATTGGAGGACATTCTCCCTGCAAATGAAAGCTGATATCCGCCAGTATCACCGCTGATTCTTTTGTATCTTCTTTTCCCTTCCACGCGCAGATGAATCTTATCACAGAATCATAGGGCACATAACCAGACGAAATAAGCTGCTCCACAGTTTCCTTACATTTTGCTGAAAACTGCAATACTGGCAAAAGTCTTTCTCCGCTTTGTACATACAATCTGTTCCCTCTTACAGTCAGATGTGTACCGCTTTGAAGTCTGAGGATCAGTCCCTTTTTGTCTTTGAAAAAAGACAGAAAAACATCTCTGTGTGAAAGCTGCAATATCAGTTCAGAGGGCTTTGGATAAGACTGCAAATCAATTTCATCAGTTGAAGCGTATTCTGCAAATCTATCAAGAGCATTTCCGCAATAATGGATATGCAGGAGTTTTTTAGCTCTTGTCATTCCCACATAGAGCTTTCTTTTTTCCTCGTCACTGCCCATATCAATTTTGCTAAGGAGCATATAAACATTGTCAAATTCTCTGCCCTTTGATTTGTGCATTGTGGAAATAGTTATAACTCCCTGTTCGCTTTTATAAAAATCCTCTATCTTTGATTCATGCAGGAACATTTCAAAGTCAGTACGGTATTTCTTTTCATTTGCAGACTCAAATGTGTTCAATATATCAAGTATTATAGGCAAACAAGCACTCTTGCTGTAATCCTTCTTTAATTTATCCAAAGCAGCATTCCATTTTTCGTCACTGATAACCTTGGAAGCATCATCAGTAGTCAGATGTTTAAGAAACCAACGTATTTCCGCAATATCATAAATATCAAATCCGTCAATGGACTGTATCAGCTTTGCCGGAATATTTTTTTGTTTCAGAACTCCCAATATCAGCAGTGCTTCCTGATTTGTATGTGTAAGAATGCAAGTCGTTCCGACCGCATTTGAAGAAATAATATCATTTACGACCGGAATCTCTATATTTCCTGTACGGTGCTTTATAAGCTTTACTTCTCCCTGAATATCCGTAACTGCTGTTATATCCTCCGTTTTCATTCGGGAGGATATTTCTTTTACAAAACGATTTGCAAAGGAAACGACACTTTTGCAGCTTCTGTAATTGTCAATAAGTGAATATTGTTTTGCACCATGGTCACTGATAAGCGATCTCAGATATTTTGAATCAGACCCACGGAACTGATAGATGTTCTGATCGTCATCACCAACAGCAATTACACGCATATCCTCATTCCGATCCATGAGTGCTTCTACAAGAGCATATTCATAGCAGTCCATATCCTGAGCTTCATCTATAACGAGGACAGTTTTTGTTATTCTGCCCGGATCAACATCTCCGCTGCGAAGAAGCTCTACGGCGTCTTTAACGATGTTTTCTGACTCATTGATGTTTCCAATTTTGCCTAGCAGATCAAAACAATAGGAATGAAATGTTTTTATTTCCACAAAATGATCCGCATTTCCTATCAGTTCGTGGAGCCTTTGTCTGAATTCGATAGCGGCTGCTCTTGAAAAGGTCAGCATTAAAAGCTGTTCATGCTTTACATCTTCCAGGATCAGCAGTGAAGCCAGCTTGTGTACCAGCACTCTTGTTTTTCCGCTTCCCGGTCCTGCCGAAACAACAATGTTTTTGGACTGATCGTCACTGATGATCTCAAGCTGGACTGGTGATAGTGTGCCAAATATCTGGCGGTATTTTTCAGGGGTGATATTTCTTTCGATCTCTGCCGCCCTTTCGCCCGAAAAATATTTTGACAAAAATTTTTTATAGTCAATCTGAAAATAATCATTTACAAACTGCAGCGCATCCGAATAGCTTCGCACCATCATATTTGCATATTCGCCTACAATATGTATCTGCTGTAT
>JAFLUI010000133.1 GCA_022508825.1 Oscillospiraceae bacterium | reverse complement strand
AGGTCGTAATCGGTTCTGTCCGCAACGCCCCAGAGCTCGCCCCAGCCGAAGGGGAACAGGTACTCGAAGTCGGTGGTAGCCTTTGAATAGAAGCAAAGCTCCTCGGGGGAGTGGTCTCTCAGACGCAGGTGCTCCTCCTTGATGCCAAGGCTCAGCAGGAAGTCACGGCAGAAGCCTCTCCAGTACTGGAACCATTCAAGGTCGGTGCCGGGCTTGCAGAAAAACTCAAGCTCCATCTGCTCAAACTCGCGGACACGGAAAATAAAGTTGCCGGGTGTAATTTCGTTACGGAAGGACTTACCCACCTGTGCAACGCCGAATGGGACTTTTTTTCTTGTGGTACGCTGGATATTTGCAAAGTTTACAAAGATACCCTGCGCTGTTTCGGGACGGAGATAAAGCTCCGCCTTGGAGTCCTCGGTAACGCCCTGGAAGGTCTTGAACATCAGGTTGAACTGACGGATAGGGGTAAAATTTTTCTTTCCGCAGTTGGGACACTTTATATCGTGGGACTCAATAAACTCGGACATCTGCTCGTTGGTCCAGCCTGTAGGATTGGTATCCGTCTGGGACTCAATGAGCTGATCTGCACGGTGACGGGTCTTGCACTCGCGGCAGTCCATAAGAGGGTCGGAGAATCCGCCAAGGTGTCCTGAAGCCACCCATGTCTGTGGGTTCATAAGTATAGCGCTGTCCAGACCAACGTTATAGGGACACTCCTGCACAAATTTTTTCAGCCATGCGTTCTTGATATTATTTTTCAGCAGTACGCCCAGAGGACCGTAATCCCATGTGTTGGCGAGACCTCCGTAAATTTCCGAGCCGGGATAAACAAAGCCTCTGCCCTTACAGAGCGCAACGATCTTGTCCATGCTTTTTTCTGACATATTATTAACCACCTTTTTCAGTTTATGTTTTCCTCAATAAATTTTTCCAGTGACCGGCAGTTTTCTGCCAGGTCATGAATATCCTTGTACCCACCCTTGTAAAGCTCGATGACCGCGCTTCCGTCAAAGCCCTGTCTTTTCAGTTCCCTGAAAAATGTGAGATTGTCATACTCTCCGAGACCGAATTTCAGACAGTCTCCGGCTTTTCCACAGTCGGAATAATGTACGTGCTTTATATTTCCGCCAAGAGCCCTGACAAATTCTATAGGGTCGTTTCCTGACCTGTGCGCCTGCTTGGTGTCAAGTACAAAGGCAGCGTCGTCACCAAGAGCAGACTTCATTTTTTTCAGGAAGTCCAGACTTCCTCCCGTGCAGCGGGAAACGTTCTCCTGAACTACAGTCATGCCGTATTTTTTGGCTTCATTCTGGAGTATCATATACCGCTCGAAATAGATCTCGTCGGGAAAGGGATTTTCCGGCTTGTTTCCGTGGAGAACAAAAAACCTTGCCCCGAAACGTCCCATATATTCAAAAAACAGCTTGTAGTAGTCCAGCATATCATAGACGCGACGCTCATATGAGGTAAAGAGCATCATAGGCTCGATACCGCAGGTAAAGGGGTGGACAGAGACCACGTCAATGCCGTATTCACGCCGGATGGCAAGCATCTCACCAAGGTAGGGGTCACTTAATTCGCAGTGTGAATTGACGAATACCTCGACGGTCTTAACGCCGTTTTCGGATATCTGCCGAAAGGCTTTTTCAACTTCCATGGGGTAGAGACAGGCAGTTGACAATCCCGCTTTCATTTAAAGACCCCTTCCATGAACAAGTATGCTCCCGTGTCGTACGTTACCCTTTACAAAAGTAGTACGTAACGGACTGCCCGCGGGGGCTTCCCCGCTTACAGAACCATAAGCAAAGTTCCTGCTCCTATCAGAACACAGCCGACTGCCGATCTTACAGTAAGCTTTTCATGCAAAAAGACAAATGCAAGGATCAGTGTGAGCACAACGCTCATCTTATCAACGGGTACTACCTTTGATACCTCTCCCATTTGCAGAGCCTTGTAATAGCAGAGCCATGAAGCGCCTGTGGCAAGTCCTGAAAGGATAAGAAATATCCAGCTTTTCTTACCGATATCAGCGATTCCGGTATGGGCGCTTGTGATGAACACTATCAGCCACGCCATGACCAGTACGACCGCAGTCCTTATAGCCGTTGCAAGGTTTGAATCAACACCGTCTATGCCGACCTTTGCAAGTATGGACGTCAGTGCCGCAAATACAGATGAAAGGACAGCAAATACAAGCCACATATAATTATTATGCCTTAGCAGCTTTCTTTTTGGAAACTGACTTGCCCTTTCCGTTTATCCTGCCTTCAAGAGTGAGCCACAGGGGACAGGTGAAGCATACAGAGGAGTATGCGCCTGCGATCATACCGATCATCATAGGCAGTGAGAAGGAGATGATGGAAGTCACGCCATAGATAGCCGCCACGATAGTTACCGCCAGCATTGCCGCAATGGTGGTGATGGAGGTGTTTATCGAACGGGTCAGGGACTGATTGATGCTCATGTTGACGATATCTGTCTTTGACTTGGACTTTCTGTACAGTATCTCGTTCTCACGGATACGGTCGTAAATAACGATGGTGTTGTTGATGGAGTAACCAAGGATAGTCAGTACCACCGCCATAAAGTTAGCATTGATGGACATTCTGCATACAATGAATGTTCCGTATACGATGATACAGTCATGGAGCAGAGCTAAGATTCCGCATACGCCTGCGATCCAGCCTCCGATATTTTTGAACCGGATGGCAATATAGATTATCAGCACAATAAAGGAAAGTATAACTGCCACCATACATTTAAGGAAAAATTCCTTACCTGAGGACGGTGAAACGTCCGAGGACTCGATAAGCTCAATGTTGTTCTCAGAGTATTTTGCTGTAAGGGTATTTGTAAGCTCAAACTGCTTGTCGGAGGTAAGTCCGCTGTTGGAGATAAGGGAAAGCTGGATGTTGTTTCTGCCTGTGGAAAAGTCCTCGCCCACTGTTGAGGTAACGCCCATGCCGCCAAGAGCGTCGGTAGCGTCCCTTTCAAACTGGGACTGGTCGATAGTACCGTCATAAATATATGTCAGGATGGTACCGCCCTTGAACTGAATGTCAAGGTTTGCTCCGAAAACAAAGGTGGAGAGAATTGAAACGGCAACTAAAACGATGGAAATGATGAAAAAAGTCTTTTTGTGACCTACATAATCAAAATTGAATTTACTGTTCACTTCTCACACCTCCTCCGTAAAGCTTGGGATTTCTCATAGCTTTGAATTTAGACAGGGACGCAAGCATAAGCCTTGAGCAGAGAACGCCGAAGAACAGGTTCAGCGCAACACCGGTAAGCAGTGTGAAGCCGAAGGAGTAGATGGTTCCTGCTGTTGACGGACCGAACATAAAGAATGCAAAGGTCAGCAGCTTGGAGAAAATGCTGTCGGGGGTTCCGAATGCGCCCATAAGGATGATAGCAACGAGGATCATTGTCACATTGCCGTCAAGGATAGCGGAGAAAGCTCTCTTGAAGCCTGATTCGATGGAGCCGTCAAGGGTCTTGCCGATCATGAGCTCTTCTTTGATGCGCTCGGAGGTGATGATATTTGCGTCAACACCCATACCGACCGCAAGGATGATACCTGCGATACCGGGGATGGTAAGGATAGAGCCGTTCATAAATCCGAAGTAGCCGGAGATGAACGCCAGAGTACCTGCCACCTGTCCCACAAGTGAGATGACCGCAACAGCTCCCGGCAGACGATACAGAGCTATCATAAATACAGCGATGAACGCAAATGCGATAAGTCCTGCGATGACCATAGCTTCAAGAGCTCCGGTACCGAGGCTTGGTGAAATTGTGGAGAAGCTTGCGGTAACAAGCTTGAAGGGCAGTGCGCCTGAATTGATCTTGTCAGCAAGAGCCTTTGCGCTTTCAGCGTCAAAGTTGCCGGAGATGGTCGCTCTGCCGTCGCTGATGACAGCATTTACGGAAGGATATGAGAAGCAGGTATCGTCCATCCAAATGGAGATGACTCCATGCTCCTGATAAAGCCTTGCGGTAGCCTCTGCAAACTTCTTGGCGCCGTCCGGTGTAAGCTCCAGACTTACCATGATCTCTGATGTCTCTCTGTCCTGAATAGGCTGAGCGTTCTGAACGTCAGCACCCACCAGAATAACGTTTTCAGCAGTTACGCCGGTGTACATTCCAAGCTCGTCCACCTCGTGACCCTCACGGAAGGTAAGCTCGGCAGTCTCTCCCAGCTCCTTAACGGCAGCCTCAGGGTCGAAGTTTGCCTCTCCCTCTTTCCATGGGAAACGGACGATTATACGGTCATTATTGTAGTCGATATAGCTTTCATAATCGGTGATACCGAGCTTTATCATACGCTGAACAATAACTTCCTTGGCAGCGTCAAGCTGTTCATTGGTGGCGTCAGTCCCTTCGGGGGGAGTAAATGTAACGTCAACGCCTCCCTTGATGTCTATACCGAAACGGATATTATTGACACCCTTTACATAAACTGTCGTAATATCGCCGTAATACGTGCTGATACCCAGAATTACGGAAGCTGCAAAGAGAATTATCAGCAGACAAACGACAAAAAAGACAGGCTTTTTAACCTTCTTCACGATTTAACCTCCTGTTTATGCCTGTACGGCTTGATGCCGTTACGGCAAAAATTATCATTTTATTATACCATTTTTTTCGCTCTGTGTCAAGGGCTTGTTATTAAAATCTGTCACTTTTTAAGCAGTCTGATGACCTCCATGGAAGCCAGGTTCCTGTTGGTATAATATGGGTCATCTGTTACTTCCTGTATTATTTCAACAAATCCGGGGATATCTGCAGAGTCTGTCTCGCTTTCAAGCTCCGCCTCCATAAGTCCGAAGCCCGGGTCGGCTGTGTTTTCAAAGACGTCCAGCTCGAAGGTAAGACCCCCATAAGGGATAATATACCTGCGTTTTCTGATAGTATTCAGGATAGTCTTATCTTTCAGGGAAAGATACTCTGTTTCGGTGATCTCCCTTTCGTTTTCGATGCGGACAGCAGAGCTTCCCGTTCTTGCCTTTTCGGTGTAGATGAATTTGTCGTCCAGACGGCGGATACGTCCCTGAAAGCCGCTTTCGGGAGACAGGTACGCCTGCTCTATGCTGTGATAGGAAAAATCACCTATGTTGTCCGGTACCTTGACCAGCCAGCGGCGTTCTATTTCGAGGGTCAGAAGACGTCCCCCTCTTTTTGCGATGGCGTCATCGCTGTAAAAATCGTTGTCCGTGATCTCGGCAATGACGTCAAAGCCGTCCGTGTCAAGGTCTGTTTCAAGGATGGCGGCAGTCTTTTCGTTTGAGTATGTCCTGACGGTACAGCCGTCCTTCTGAACAGGAGATGCCGGTATTTTTATAAGATATTTTTTCATATTTTACCTCCGAAGTGAAGTATTGCCTTGATAATTATATCAGAAAATTTCAGTGATTGTCAAGGCTGACGGAATGATTTGACAAAATCTATTAAATATGATAAAATATAGGTCAAAAGGAGGTACGTGATATGAGAAAATCTTCTTTGCTGAAAATAGTATCGGTGCTGGCTCTGAGTGCGGCAGTCCTGACAACGGCTGCATCAATATCTGCATCTGCTGCAGGAAAATTTGAAACGGCATCAGATGCTGTGGATAATATAAAGATCGGCTGGAACCTTGGAAATACCCTTGACAGCCACGGAGACTGGATAGGACTTTATACGGAAGGAAAGACCTCTGACTACGAAACCGCATGGGGAAATCCCGTCACCACGAAAAAGCTTATAACGGCTGTAAAAAATGCAGGCTTCAATGCGGTGCGCGTCCCTGTAACATGGGCTGAGCATATTGACGACAGCGGCAATATCGACAAGAAATGGCTTGACCGTGTCCAGGAGGTAGTGGACTACGTCATTTCACAGGATCTGTACTGCGTTCTGGACGTCCACCACGACGCCGGACCGGATGGCTGGCTCAAAGCGTCTGAGTCTTCATATAAGAGCGATTCAAAGAAATTTGCAGGCTTATGGAAAAATATTGCTGTACGCTTCAGGGATTATGATGAAAAGCTTATCTTTGAAGGCTGGAATGAGGTACTTGACAGCAGGAACAGCTGGAATGATGCAAGGCAAAGCGATGCATATGAAGCTGCCAATAAATACAATCAGCTTTTTGTGGATACAGTAAGAAAAACAGGAGGAAACAACGGGTCGAGAAATCTTATGGTGCAGGTCTACGGCGGAAGCGTTACCGAAAAGGCGCTGGCAGGGTTTGTACTTCCAAAGGATACGGTAAAAGATCATCTCATTATACAGATTCATTACTATGACCCACAGGGCTTCACTTTTTCTGATGCCACATGGACTGCTATGACGGATAAATGGGGAACAGATGCCGAAAAATCATATATGGATAAGCAGCTTGAAAGACTGGGCAAATTTGCACAGTCACAGGGAGTACCTCTCGTGGTAGGTGAATTCGGCGCTGACTTCAAAAACAACAACAGCTCCCGTAAACTCTATGCGGAGCATTTTGTAAATGGAGCGGCAAAATACGGGATCAAATGCTTCTGGTGGGATACGGGCAATATGGCTCTGTTTGACCGGGAAAAATGCGAGGTGGCTCATCCTGAGATAGTAAATGTGCTGACTGAATAAATTATCATTTACAAGGCTGAGCCTTGACCCTTATCTACCCCCAATTATAG
>JAFLUI010000132.1 GCA_022508825.1 Oscillospiraceae bacterium | reverse complement strand
GGTACGAAGATAGCGATCCTGGGCTACCATACCGATCAGGATGATGACGGAAATCTTGCCGATAGGATAATCGCAAAAACGATCAACTATTGATGTTCCGGTGGAACATCCTCAGAAATGGGGTGTGCTTATGAAAGAAAATACTAAGTTAGGTCAGGTCATATACGATTTAAGGATCAGGCATTCTATGAAAGGTCAGGCATTGGCAGAAAAGGTTGGTATTTCAAGATCATATCTTTGTCAGCTGGAACATGGGGTACGGCTTAATCCCGATCCTGCTGTTATTATGAAAATATCCAAAGTCCTTGATTTGACAGATGATGAAGCCTCAGAGCTTTTTGATATGTATGCAAAGGAAACAGGGCAGCTTGCTCCCGATATTGTAGAATATATCAGATCGAATAAGATGGTACAAAAGGCTTTACGGTGTGCTTGCAACAAAGGTGTTCCCGATGAAGTATGGGGACAGTTCATAGAACAGCTAAATAAGTGAACAATGATTTTTTAGTTGGTGGGATTTGATATATCCGGCAGCTTTGAAGTGATTATGTTCCGCAAGGTTTGTAGAACTATATAAATATTTCCTGATCTATTGATTTTATTTTAATTTTATTGTATTATTATGGTGAGACTATTGCAATTATCGCTCATAGGAAATAGTGGATGCTCAAAACAGCCAAAAAGAGTAAGGGAGAATAGCTATGCTTAAAATAGCAATATGTGATGATAATGGCGACATTATAAAAGAACTTACTGATTTTATTAATGAATATGGCAGAAATAATAATTTGGATTTTGAAATATATGCTTTTAATGACGGTGAAGAACTGTTGATCTCTGAACAAAAATTTGACCTTATCTTCCTTGATATAGAGATGAAGCGTATAAATGGTTTTGAAGCAGCAGAACACATTCGTGAAAATGATATGAATGTCCCTATCGTATATATTACAAGCCATAACGGATATTTTGAAAGAGCGTTTAAAGTCCACGCTTTTGAATATATCACCAAACCGTTAAAACAAGAGCGCCTTTTGCGCGTAATGAATGATTTTTTTGCGGCAAAGCGTGATACAAATGAAGCAGTAATACAAGTTCTTACAAATGACGGTTTTATATCCATAAAACTTAATGATATTTATAGCTTCAATTATGAGGATAAAAGAAAGGTCTATATGTATCTTGAAAAGGAAAGACTTCTTTTAAGAGAAAATATGCAGGATATTTATGACAAGCTTGACAAAACTCAATTCTATATGACAAGACGGGATTGTATTATTAATCTGAGGTATGTTCACACACTCCGGAACGACTATGTAATAGTAATGAAAAATGAAATGTTAATGCCATTAGCACAGAAAAAGAAGGATGAGTTTATGAAAAAAATATCCTCTGTCTTTATTGAAAAATTGAAAGGACAAAAAATATGAACGAAGTTATTTTATTGGTATCGCAATATATAATGATTACTTTAATAAATTTATTTGTTTTTTTGTTTTTTAAAAAAGTTTATGGTTGTAAGTATAATAAAAAGTGGATTTATATTTCAGGATATTTTATTACATTAACTATACTAATAGGCGTGAATAAATTAGGAAATCCATATTTTAATGCAGTCTATACCTTTACTTCAAATTGGATTATTTGCATGATCTTTTTTGAATCCAATATAAAGAAAATCTGGTTTCACAACTTGTTATTATGGTCTATATGCATATTCTGTGATATGATCACAACTTTGATGTGGTCTATTATCGGTGATTATACATTTAACAATATATTATCTAATAACAGCTTCATGACTACAAGTAATTTTTGTTATGTGCTTCTTATATTTGTTTCATTAAGACTTTATTCAAATTTATATCAGAAGCTTAATGTCGAATCAATAAAAATAAAAACGGCATTATTTATATTTTTTATGACTTTTTTTGAGGTGTTTACAGTAATGTCTTATTCCTCTCAAATAACAGACAGGGACAACGGTATCAAAATGATTATAATAGTGTTTGGTTTTTTATTTATACATTTGTTTTTAGTTTATACCTTAAATCAGGTTTCAGAATCCTACAAATACAAATACGAAAATAATTTAATGCAGAAACAAAACAAGATACAGTTGGAGAATTTCCGCGAGATAAGCAGAAAATATGAGGAATCAAGAAAAACCATACATGATATTAAAAAACATCTGAATACGTTAAAGTCATTGGAATATGCTGATAAAGACAGAGCAGAAGAATATGGCAGCATCATTGAACAGAAGGTAGATTCACTTTTTTACGAATTTCCTTGCTCAAATCAGTTGTTAAGCATAATTATGAGCCAGAAAATCTTAATTTGCAGAAACGAAAACATAAAAGTCAGTACGAAAATTGAGGATATTCCATTTGATTTTATTGAAGATTTTGATATTACGGCAATTTTCGCAAACTTATGGGATAACTCCATAGAAGCGTGCAGGGAGTATGATAATAATCGTTTTATAGACATTGTAATAGGAAAAGTAAACGGTTTTTATGTTATCAGCTTTGAAAACGGTTTCAATGGAACGATCAGCAAAAGTGGTGACGTTTTGCAATCCACTAAACATAACCACGATGGAGTTGGATTGACTATAATAAAATCTTCGGTCATGAAATATGGAGGATTTTTTTCTGCCTCGGCAGATGAAAATGTTTTCAAATCGGAGATAATGATCCCGATAAACGAGTAAATCAATATATGTGCATAAATGTTTAACAAACGGTTGATTTTTATTGAATCAGCCGCTTGTTTATGTCATTCAGGGCGAAATTACAGGCATTCAGGATAAATTGCATTGACATTTAAAAAAGTATAACCTAATATAATAATTGCAGAGTATTCAGAGAGGACGTTTTCATATGAAAATAAGCATACGAAAGTTTAAAAAATCCACCCTTGCCTCAACAGTAATATTATTTTATATCTTAGCTGCTTTTACAGGTTGCAAGAAAAGTGAAAATAGCATGGATATAACTGAGGCTACAAACCAGTCTGTGGCATACAAGGCAACCAGCGTTGCATTGGGTGACGCTTTCAGCAGTAATGCGACATTTAAAAACGGACTTGTGTATTATGTGGATCATCTTATCATGACAGAAAACGATTCATTCAACACAATTATTTCTATAAAGGTCAGGGACGAAGAGGGTAATGAAAAGCTTTCCATACCGCTGTCCGAAGGCAGTTTGGGAAATGTCATGGACAATGTTTATGTTGACAACAGCGGGAACATTTCCTGCGTATTCACCGAAGGCACAGGGTACAAGCTGCTCACATTCTCCCCCGAAGGTGAGCTTATTTCTGAAATGGAGCTGAATCTTTCCTCGGGAGAAAATCTCAGCGATTTTATTATAGACAGTAGCGGCAATATTTTCTGCAATCTTGGAAACTGTGTAAAGGTGCTTGACAGCGAGGGAAATGAGCTTTTTACCACGGAAAATACCACAGGCACGGACAAAATAAACAGCCTTATCATGACCGGAAGCGGAGTTCCCGCAGCACATATCATATTGTTTGACGATTCGGACAACCCTGCAAAGGTTGCGGAAATTGATATGGAACGGAGAGACTTCGGAGCAGAATATCCTGTTCCATATCTGAACAATGTCTTTTCGGGCTATGGGGAATATCTTTGCACCTCCGCTCTGAGCACGGGTATCTATGGACTGCGTGCCGATAATCTGCAAAGCGAAAAGCTGATAGATTATCTCAGAGAGGGTATGGAAAAACCACAGGTAAGAGGGCTTTCATTCAACGAGGACGGCACTGTTACCATAACCTCCCAAGAATCCGGCGGCAAGGTGCTTTATATCCTCACTCCCGATCCCGACGCACCCGTAAAAGATCGAAAAACTATCACAATAGGCAGCTATTTCTCTTCGGTATTGTCGGCTGCGGCGGAGTTTAACCGTACAAACGATGAATATGTCATTGAAGTTATAAGCTACAGCGACAATTATAACGGCGAGGGATACGATGCGATAATGGAGCGCATGAACACAGATATTTTGGCAGGAAATATCCCCGATATTATGATAACCGGAAGCCATATGCCATTTGACAGCTATGCAAGAAAGGGACTGTTTGCCGATCTTTACGAGCTTATCGACAGCGACCCAGACCTTGACCGTGAGGACTTCCTGCCAAATGTTCTCTCCGCTCTGGAAACTGACGGAAAATTATACGGCATAGTTCCCGATGTTTCATTAGCGGCTTATGAGGGAAAGACCGAATATCTGGGTGAGTCGGGTTCAGTCACCATAGACAGGGCAAACGAGCTTGTGTCACAGCTTCCCGAGGGAGCAAGGCTTTTCTCAAGACCGACAAGCCGCAGCGAATTTGTGAAATACGCCGTCAGATACGGCAGCTTTGTGGATTATGAAAACGGATCATGCAGCTTTGATTCTTCCGCATTTATCAAGATACTTGAAACAGCGGCGGCAGATTATCCCGACACAGCGGATTTCAGTCAATATAACGGTAACGATCTTGAATATGCAGTAACAGACAACAAGGCTTTGCTGAATGATATATGGCTCAATCAGTTTGCAGGCGATATGGGCAATTATGCAAACGAAAAGGCGATCATAGGCGCCGATATAAGCTTTATGGGCTATCCCACTGCCGAGGAAGAGGGAGCGGCGGGAGCTATGCTTGACATCGGCGGGAGATTCACTATTTCTGCAAAGTCGGAAAACAAACAGGGAGCATGGGAATTTATCAAAAGCGTGCTGACAAGTGCCGTGACCTATGATGAAGTGAAAATAACAAATTACCATGTTTCCTATGAAGAAGACCCTGCCACAGAAATGCGGTGGGTGAACAATTCAGGCGGATTTCCCGTGCTGACAGACCTTCTCGATAAACTGGGGGAGCAGTCAAAAATATCTTATAAGACTGTAAATGAAGCGGGCGAGCTCGTTTTGCAGGAAACAGTATCATACGGTTCACGGGGACTCACATTTTATCCGCTGACGGACTATGAGGTAAACAAAATAAAACAGCTTATCCTGTCCGCAGACCGAGTCATTATATATGACGACAGTCTTGACAATATTATCACAGAGGAAATTTCCTATTATTTCGGCGGAGCAAGATCAGCCGAGGAAACAGCAGATATGATACAATCAAGAGCATCAATTTATCTTAGTGAGCAATACAGATAAGCACAAATTTTTCTTGTTTTACAATTATACAATTGTTGACCGATTCACAAAATGAAATTCTGATATTTGATTTAGAAATAGTACCATGAATCATTACTTATAGACAATATTTCAACATAATAGTAGGTAGGTGGTTTAAATAGCATGATCTGCAAATAATATAAAAGCAAGAATGCTGATAGAAAGGAATGTATGAACAGAAACACGAACTTCGGTCAGTTCATATCCGATTTAAGGAACAGGCATTCTATGAAAGGTCAGGCATTGGCAGAAAAGGTTGGCATTTCAAGATCATATCTTTGTCAGCTGGAACATGGAGCACGGCTTAATCCGGATGCTGATGTTATAATAAAAATCGTCAAGGCACTTGACCTGACAAATGAAGAAACTGCTGCTCTCTGTGATATGTATGCAGAAGCTACCGGACAGCTTAGTCCGGATATTGCAGAATATGTCAAGAGCTGTAAAGCGGTACAAAAGGCGATCCGATACGTTCTTTCTGTAAATGCAACAGATGAAGTATGGGAACAATTCATAGAACAGCTAAAAAATGAACAATGATTTTGCGGTGCAGACCGCAAAATTATTACATAATTTGTTGGCTGTCAGCTTACTTTTAGGAGTGGTCATATGAAAGAAAACGAGTGGCTTATTTGCCCATTTTGCAAGAACAAGACAAGAATGAAAATACGATCCGATACGATAATACAGAACTTTCCTCTATACTGTCCGAAATGCAAGCAGGAAAGTTTAATTGAAGTAAAACATCTACATATAACAGTTATCAGAGAGCCAGACGCACAGACGCAGAGCCGATAAGTTTATGAGATAATCATAGCTTATCGGCTCTTTTTATGCCTACAAGTTTGTAAAGTGCAAGGTAATATATAATGTATAGAAAAAACATAGATATTGACAGCATCAGATCCAGTGAGAACGTAGAGTTTGTCCATACATATATAAAGAGCTGTCAGGAGATCATAGGCCGGATAAAGCTGAATGATTTCGGATATACGCTTCAACAGCTTATGAAATGGAGCAATGTAAGTGTCCAAACGCTTTCGTCACTCTCCTTGCTCAGTGTCAAGACCATACAGAGAATGCGGAATAATACAGATTATAATACATCTATCGAAACGATCATTGCACTTTGCGTAGGTATGCAGCTCCCACCGCCGGTCAGCCGTAAGTTCCTGGAGCTTGCAGGCTTCCGGATCAAGTATTCTTCCGAGATGATGGCTGCCTATGAATACATCTTAGACGAGTATTACATAAATGGTATATTCGCCTGTAATGAACTGTTGAAAGCAATGGGATTCAGCGATCTGACATCGGAAGAATAAAAAAAATTTTTTGTAAAATCGGACATGGCGTGTCCGGTCTGAAATTTGGCTTTATACCGTCATTTGAGGCAATTTTGATGCCGTTTTTACCCCCAAAACACCCCGAAAACAGCCCAAAATCGGACACGCCATGTCCTCCCCAAATGATTTAAAATAAAATATAATAACAT
>JAFLUI010000131.1 GCA_022508825.1 Oscillospiraceae bacterium | reverse complement strand
ACGAACGCAAGCGTTCGTTTGCGAGTTTTGCTGCGCAAAACATCGTAAAGAGGGGAAGCCCTGCGATAGAGGGCTTCCCCTTAAAATATTATTTAAGTCCAATTATGAAAAGCAGATTTTCAAACCACTCAGGGAAGCTCTCTCCGAACATTTCATAGAACTGCTTATACGTCTCGGGATCGGTCTGCTTTATCTGCCTGAGCATCTCTGACATGATGCCGTCCAGTGAGTGGTTCATCAGAAGAACTGCCATAAGAAGGAGTATCAGTATCGGAAAAATAAGTCCGCATATGGATGTGATAATGCCTGCCGTGGACAATCCTCTTCCTACGGGAAGATGCTTGCTTTTAAAAACTATCCCTAGAACAAGACCTATTATAGGCAGCAGTATCAGTATGGGAGCGCTGAACACAAACAGCGACAGCACAATAGAAATTATTCCGAGAACCAGCGAAGCCACAGCCATTCCCGTAGACTGATTCTGATAGGGCTGATACTGTGCGTAAGCCTGCTGACCGTATGCAGCATACTGATTCTGATTATACTGAGCATACTGTCCGCCCTGTACGCCCGGCATACTGTACGGACTCTGCCCTGCGGGCTGACCGTAGGGATTGCCCGACTGCTGACTATAGGGATTCCCCTGTCCGGGCTGTTGAGCGTAGGGATTTCCCTGCTGGCTGTATGGGTTTCCCTGCTGTGCCTGTCCCTGCTGCTGAGCGTATGGGTTTGCCCCCTGAGCATAGGGATTCTGCGGCATATTATACGGGTTCTGCCCTGCAGGCTGATTGTAGGGATCCTGTCCTGCCGGCATATTATAAGGATCCTGTCCCGCAGGCTGATTGTACGGATTCTGTCCCACAGGCTGACCATATGGGTCAGTGGGTGTATCATCGGGCTTCTGCTCGTCAAAAGGATTATTATTGTTATTGTTAAGCTCGTCCATAATAAGAGGTACTCCTTTAAAATAGTATTGTATGTTTTAATTATACATAAATACAGAAAAAATTGCAAGTCCTTTTGCAAAAAAATACTTCCTATACAACAGTCTTATATATCCGAAGATCAAACTCAGCGCCGTGAGGCTGTATGTTCCGCACCTGCAGGCTCCCGTTCTGTGAGGTGATGATCTTATGGGCGAAGGCAAGGCCGATGCCGTATCCGTTTTTTGAAAACCCGGAGCCCCGGTAAAAACGCTCAAATATATGTGGAATATCCTGCTTGTCGATGCCGTCTCCCGTATCGGTGATGCTTAGTCCCGTGAAAATGCTGTTCTCATATGCACGGATGGCAATGGAGCCTCCCTCGGGAATATGCTCAAGACAGTTTTTCAGGATATTGACAAGAGCTTCGGTGCAGTATTGTCTGTCCCCCGAAAAAATCGGGTCATCCTCGATTTCAGTATCAACTGTGACATTTTTCAGTTCAATAGAAATAGAAAGCGGCTCAAGGGCTGCTTTTATAAGCTCTGACATATGAATGGTCTCTCTCCGCAAGGTGACTGCTCCCGCCTCAAGCCGGGACATATTCAGCAGAGTTTCCAGCTTCCACTGCATTCCGGAAAGCAGTCCGTACAGCTCCCGGACATACTCTGTCCGCTGCTGCTTTGTCAGGTCAGGCTCACGCAGCATTCCAAGAATAAGCATCATTGTTGTAAGCGGAGTGCGAAGCTGGTGGGACATATCCTCCAGAGCCTCCTTCATAAACTGCTTGTCCTGACGCAGTGCGGAGTTCTGCTCTCTGAGACGTACGGTCATTTTATGGATTTCCGAGGAAAGTATGCCAAGCTCCCCCTCCCGAAATTCGTCAAATAAAACTCTGTCAGCTCCCCGCAGTATTTCGTCAATGTCGTCACAGAGCTTTGATATCCTTTTCCGGTGCCTTGAAAGATAAATGCCCTGTATAAACAGCATGATAACAGAGACCCCGATCAGTACAAACGCCGCAGGGACACTGAAAAACAGACAAATAACAGCTCCCGACGCTGCGGTGCAAAGCTGCAGAAGAAAGGGAGTCCGTGCTTCCGGACTGCGGAATAAATTCATTTTTATCCCCCCATTGCCTTGTAGCCAAGTCCCCGGACAGTTTTCAGTATCTTCGGCTCCTGAGGGTCGTCCTCGATCTTGTCCCGGAGACGCTTGATGTAGACGTTCAGGGTGTTGTCTCCCACAAATTCGCCGGACACCGTCCAGAGCTCGTCTGCAATACGGTCTCTTGAAAGAAGCATACCCTTGTTTGAAAAGAACAATAATAACAGACGGTATTCAAGAGCGGACAGGAACAGCTCGCTTCCGTTTTTTGTAACCAGTCCCCTTGCCGTGTCGATGCAGACATTTCCGCACTGCAGCAAAGGCGGGGCGGAAGAAACATTATATCTGCGCATGGCGTTCTTTATGCGGGCAACAAGCTCTCTTGGACGGAAGGGCTTGCTGATGTAATCGTCCGCGCCCACTTCAAAGCCTGCCACTGTGCAGGCTTCGTCCGATGAAGCGGTAAGAAAGATCACAGGGATATCCGATTTTTCCTTGATACCGGTACAGACAGAAAATCCGTTGCCGTCCTCTAAGGATATGTCAAGCAGGACGCAGTCAAACTGTATCGCTCCGAATGCCTGCATACCGTCGGTCTGTCCCCTCGCATGGGTCACGTAAAAGCCGTCCGAAGCAAGATATCTCATAAGATTGCGGGCAAGGGACTCATCGTCCTCTACAAGTAAAATATGCGGCATACTATCCCTCCTACTAATTGCTATTATATCATATTTCAAGCTGTATCTGCAATAAAAAACGCTTAAATTACAATATTGTAAGCCGGGAGAAATGAAATTGTAATGAGAGTGAGATACAATATATATATAGTTTGAAATAAAGGGGAACACCTTATGGAATTACTTGCTGTTGAAGATCTCTGCAAGATCTACGGAAAGGGAGAAAACGAAGTCAGAGCGCTGGACGGCGTTTCCTTTACCATACCAAAAGGACAAATGACTGCTGTCATCGGTCCCTCGGGTTCGGGAAAATCCACGCTCCTGCACATTCTGGGAGGGGTGGACAGACCCACCTCCGGAAAGGTTTTTCTGGACGGTCAGGACGTCTACGCCCAGAACAACAACAATCTTGCCGTTTTCAGACGCCGTCAGGTAGGGCTGATATACCAGTTTTATAACCTTATCCCAGTGCTGAACGCAGAGGAAAACATCACCCTGCCTATGATAATGGACGGCAGAAAGCCTGACCCCGGTCATTTAAATGAAATGCTTGACCTGCTCGGTCTGACAGACCGGAGACATCATCTGCCCTCCCAGCTTTCGGGAGGACAGCAGCAAAGGGTCTCCATCGGACGTGCGCTGTTTACCTCTCCGGGAGTTATCTTAGCGGACGAGCCTACCGGAAATCTGGACAGCAAAAACAGCAGGGAGATCATCGAGCTGCTGCGGAAGTCAAACCGGGAGCTTGACCAGACCATGATAATCATTACCCATGACGAAAGCATAGCCCTCCAATGCGACCGGATAATCACCCTCGCCGACGGAAGGATCGTGGGTGACGAGCTTACCGGACAGTCAAGGAGGTGAGTATATGTTTGAAACCTTGCTTGCAAAAAGATATATTTTCTCCCAGAAGCGTCATTCCGTCCTGACCATATGCAGTATCGCAATTGCACTTGCCCTGATGACAATGCTTTTTACAAGCCTGTCCACCGTTATAGGCTGCTTGCGGGATATCGCCTATGACAATGGACATTACCATTTGAAAATTTCCATTTCCGATTCTGAGGAAGAAGCAGAAGCCATTGAAAAATACATTTCCGGATACGGCACCTGCTCTGTAGAGGAGTACGACGACGGAAAATATGTGCTTATAATGTTCGACAATTACATCGGCGACAGGGATGAATTTATGGATGCCCTGTTCGGAAGCATGGGAAAGACTCCCGCCTATGACACAAACTACGACCTGATACATCTTGACATGATAGATCTGGACGCCCGTGTCTATATGGTGCAGATATTCGCGATGTTCTATATATTTGTGCTGTTTTTTATAATGGCATTAAGAATGATAATAGACACCGCCTTTGAGGTGTCCTCAAAGGAGCGGGAGCGTCAGTTCGGAGTTTTACAGTCCATAGGTGCAGCACCGGGACAGATAGTTGGGATAATCACATTTGAGGGACTTATCCTTTCAATTATCGGTATCCCCATAGGCGTGGGACTTGGTATCGGGCTGGGATATGCAGCATATCAGGCAGTGCTTGGAAGCGGTTTTGTGGAGGCATATTTCACTCCCGCCAAGGCAGCGGAGCTGCTGCATTTTCATGTGAACCCATGGCTGATACTGTTAGGCACAGTCACAGGACTGGTGTGGGTGCTTCTTTCCGCCTACGGCACAGGAATGAGGATAATAAAGATGTCCCCCATTCAGGCGATAAGCGCCCGGAGCAATACTGTAAAAAAGGTGAAGAAGCATTCCCTGTTCGGACTCCTTTTCGGCTGGACGGGCAAGCTTGCATCAAGGAACAACAGCCGTCAGCCAGAGCGTTTCCTTATCACCGTGCTCGCCCTTACGCTGTCAATGACATTGTTTGCGTCCTTTTCCATAGTAATAGACCGTGTACAGTACAATTTTGTAGCGGAGCTGGCAGAGCACAGCTATTTCGGAACAGTAAAGGATCTTGGAATAGCCATTTACGAATCATACGAAGCGGAGGATATCAAAAGAGCAGCACTGGATTTTGACCCCTTATACTACCGGGACGGTCTTCGCGCAGTTGAGGAAAGCGATTATTTCAGGAATGTAGATTACAGCATCCGGAAGTTTGGCAAGCTTTACGCAGACGAGACCGGTTTTAAACAGTTTAATATCCAGTATTACTGCAGGGACAGCTATGACCGTATATTTAACGGAGAGCCGCCCATCTCCTATGATGACCTGACAGCGCAGGGAGGCTATATTCTTCTTACCGACCCGCAGCATCGGTCTGATCTTGCCGAGGAATTTGTCGGTATGGACAGTATCCCTCTTGCAATCGCAAAGCAGAGAAATCTGACAGTGGAGGAGTATGATGCTCTTACTCCCGAGGAGCAGGAGCTTGCAGGCGAGCATGGCTATCTTGACGCCGAAACAGGCAGATCGGTGCTATATTATTATATCAGAGATGAGATCACCGGCAATATCCCCATAAACTGTTCCGCGGAGGCTTATGGGGTCTATCCCACAGAGTGGGCAGACAGCACTATAGCTTATCTTGCAGGAACTATCGGCGAGTACGAAAACGGGGAGTATCAGTTATACGGCGCTGACACCCTGCTTATGGAACGCATGATCGGCTGTGATCTTACAGACAGGGAGCAGTATGAGGAAGCTCTGGATTTTTTAGAGAAAAATAAATATATCTATCTGACCACGGATAATTATGCGGAGTACCGCAAGATCGAAAGCACTTTTGCTGCCCTGCGTGTGGGGATGGCATTTCTGATAATTATGATAGCTCTTATCGCCGTGGTGAATATGGTGAATATCCTTTCTACCGGGATACTGAACCGTCGGGGAGAGCTTGCAGCAATGCAGTGTGTGGGCATGACCGAAAAACAGCTGTACAAAATGACTGTTATTGAGTGTCTGCAGTATGTCCTCAGCGCAGGCATAATGTCAGTGATACTCTGCGAGCTTATCATGTACTGTACACATGAGTTTATGAAAAGCATGGGACTGCTGGAGAGCATGAGTCTGCTTAATGATACCTTCGGTCTGGGCGAATATATCCTGTCGAAGAATATGAGTGACGTGATCTCATATTTAGCTCCCCTGCCGAAAATAGGACTTGCCATGATACCTGCATTTGCCGCCGCCCTGCTTGCCTCTGTGATACCTCTGCGCCGTATGCAGAAAGCTTCCCTTGTAGAGCAGATACAAAGCGTGGACTGATGTCCCCCTGCAAAACAAAAACAGGACTGCCTGAAAAAGACAGTCCTGTTTGTTATTTTAAGGGAAGGATCAGTAAGCAACGCCCTGCCACTTCATAGCGTCAGCTACCTTGAGGAAGCCTGCGATGTTTGCGCCCATAACCAGGTTGCCCTCGCTGCCGTACTCCTTGGAAGCATTGTATGCATTGTGGAAGATGTTTACCATGATATTCTTGAGCTTAGCGTCTACCTCTTCAAATGTCCAGCTGAGTCTCTCGCTGTTCTGGGACATTTCAAGACCGGATGTTGCAACGCCGCCTGCATTAGCAGCCTTTGCAGGTCCGAACATTACGCCTGCTGCAAGGAATTTCTCGATAGCCTCAGGTGTGGAAGGCATATTAGCGCCCTCTGCAACAGCGATAACGCCGTTCTTGATAAGTGTATCAGCAGCAGCGCCGTCCAGCTCGTTCTGTGTAGCGCAGGGAAGAGCGATGTCGCACTTGATGGACCAGATACCGCTGCAGCCCTCTGTGTATGTTGCGCCCTGAACTCTGTTTACATACTCCTTGATTCTGCCGCGCTCTACTTCCTTGATCTGCTTAACAACGTCAAGGTTGATGCCGTTAGGATCGTGGATGTATCCGTTGGAATCGGAGAGAGCAACTACCTTTCCGCCCAGCTCTGTAGCCTTCTGTGTAGCGTAGATAGCAACGTTTCCGGAGCCGGAAATTACAACAGTCTTGCCTTTGAAGCTCTCGTTCTTCATGCACTTTATCATTTCCTCTGTGAAGTAGCAGAGACCGTATCCTGTAGCCTCTGTTCTTACAAGAGAACCGCCGTAGGAGAGACCCTTGCCTGTGAGAACGCCTGTGAACTCGTTGCGGAGTCTCTTGTACTGACCAAACATATAACCGATCTCTCTTGCGCCTGTTCCGATGTCGCCGGCAGGAACGTCAGTATCAGCGCCGATGTGCTTGGAAAGCTCTGTCATGAAGCTCTGGCAGAAAGCCATAACTTCTCTGTCGGACTTGCCCTTGGGGTCGAAGTCGGAGCCGCCCTTACCGCCGCCCATAGGCAGAC
>JAFLUI010000130.1 GCA_022508825.1 Oscillospiraceae bacterium | reverse complement strand
GTCTATCTCTCAACTATTTTTTTACCTTTTGTCCAATATCTATTGTAGCACTACACTGATAATTTGTACACAAACGGTGCGTACTATTGACTTTTAGGTTTATAATATGTATAATATAACTATAAGGAGGTGCGTTTTATGGCATATGAAACATTCAGCGTTAACATGGATGAAACATTAAAAAAACAGTTTGATAGTTTATGCTCTGATCTCGGAATGACTGCTTCAATGGCGGTCAATGTATTTGCCAGAGCGTTAGTTAGTGAACGCAAGATCCCTTTTGAAATTATGATGTCCGAGGATGAGCTCATGAGGGAAAATGATATGCAGGTATTTTGGGCTATCAGAGAACAGGCAAAAAAGAATTTTCCAAATGGGATGACCTTGGAGGAAATTAATGAAGAGATCCGCAAGGTTCGATACGGTGAGGATGACGAAGAGTGATATGTTACGCAGTTATTGACACAAATGTACTTGTTTCCGCACTGATTTCTAAAAATGATGTTGCAGCAACTGTACAGCTTTATGGTAGACTTGTCCGCGGTGAGATCATTCCTGTTTACAGTAAAGAGAGCCTGAATGAGTATCGTGAAGTTCTTAGCAGAAAAAAATTCAGCCTTGATGTAGGTTTGATAAACAGAACTCTTTCAACAATCGAAAAAAGAGGAATAATGATTGAGCCTTCCCCTACTGGAGCAATTCTACCCGATATGAAAGACCTGCCGTTTTATGAAATAGTCATGGAAAAGCGTGACGATGATGCTTATCTGGTAACAGGCAATCTGAAACATTTTCCTAAAGAGCCTTTTATTGTAACTCCAAGACAGATGCTCGATATTCTGGATAAAAATAAAGCATTTGAAAAGATTGAAAACCTTGACCTTAATTTTCCAAAAGATTTTGATGTTGACGCTGAATTGCGTGAGGCACTGGAAGAGAAATATGGTCATATTGGTTGATACTAATACAATGTACTCCCCCTGCTTGTTTTGACAGGCAGGGGGAGTTTTTTATTCTTTTGAAAAATTGTACATATTGAGGATAATTTTTCCGGCGCTCTGAATTTTCAAGACTGTCTTTGCCGTTTCACTGCGGGGGTCTTTTTTGTCGAAGCAGCAGATACACATATCGGCAAGCTCTGTAAAACGGGAGAGTCTGCTGCCGGTATCGGGAATAATTTCAACGCTTTCGGAGTTGTCCGCGATTACATCATATGTGGCTTTTAACGTATTATCCATACCTGCGGTATGCTGCTCAAGGGGAGAGGGCAGAATGAGATGGAGCCCTATCTCAGGATATTGATTCTTTAGTCCCAGCACCGACCACTCACAGAAGAGATCCCAGCCGAGGTCTCCGCCTGCGTAGAAATCGGTGAATCCGCTTTCTGCAAGGATAAAAAGTATGATCTTGAGATTTCCTGAAGCGCCCGGATCATTTTTTGGCAGGAATGTTTTTTCGCCTATAAAAAAACAGGATCTGTTTTTCATTTTTACATCTCCTTTATGTTTTGGTGTTCAAATGATTTATATATTAATCATTTTCCACTAATATTATACCATTGATTTCTATTATAGTTAAGCGACTGCTAAAATTATATAGTATTTTTACACTTCAAGACGTATACTTATAACAGCAAGTATTTAAGGGGTGTACCATGAGCAAGGTTGTATCATTTGAACATAGAGATAGATTTATTCAACTTGGAATAGCCATTTCTACATTGCGAAAAATCAGAGGAATGTCACAAGACAAGCTTGCGGAAAAAGCACACGTTTGCCGTTCTGTTATTAGTACAATTGAGGCTCCCAATTCCGCACGAAATTTTACTGTTGAGGTACTTTTCAGCATAGCGGACGCTTTGGATATTTCTCCTGCTGACCTGCTTAATGCTTCTGTGTTTCCCGACAATGTTATCAAGAATGAAAAAGGGCTTCTGACGGATTCAAAATTGAATGAAGAATAAAATTTCCCCTGCCTGTCTGAAAAACGGCGGGGGATCTTTATGCAGAAAAATCCCCTTGTTTCTGAATAATCCCTTGCAAAAATATAGAAAATATGATATAATTATACTATCTTTTCTGACAAGAGGTGTCTTAGATTGGATATAATTATCAACGTTCTGCGCGTAACACTTGAAGAGGGACTCATGTATGCCCTCCTTGCTATCGGAGTGTATATTACTTATAGTATACTTGACTTCCCCGACCTGTCTGTAGACGGCACGATGCCGCTGGGAGCCATTATCACTGCGGTGCTTATTATACACGGAGTAAACCCATGGCTCTGCCTGCTGATAGCCTTTGCCCTTGGCATGGTCTGCGGAGCGGTGACGGGACTTCTCCATGTGAAGCTGAATATCCGTCCTCTGCTTTGCGGCATCATTATTTACACCGCTATGCTGTCCATAAACCTTGTGCTGCTTTTCAAAGGAAACAACGGGATAACCGTGGCGTCATTTTTCCGCAAGCCCACTATTTTCAACAGCGGTATCGCGGCGGTTTTCCCCGACACATGGAGGATAGTTATCCTGTCCCTTATTCTGGTGGTCATCTGCAAAATTATCATGGACTTCTACCTTAAGACCAAGTCGGGACTTCTTCTCCGCGCTACCGGTGACAACGAAAAATACGTCACCATGCTTGCCAGAGACCCGGGATATACAAAAATTCTCGGTCTTGCTATCGGAAACGGATTTGCGGCTCTGTCCGGATGCGTCATCGCCCAGCAGAAGGGCTCCGCCGATCAGCAGATGGGCGTGGGCATGGTGGTTCTGGGACTTGCCTCCGTTATCATCGGTCTGAGCGTTTTCAAGAACGTTAAATTTATGAAGCCCACAACAATGGTCATTCTGGGAAGTATTCTTTATAAAGCTGTGCTGTCAATTGCACTGGCGCTGAATCTTCCTACAGAGTATCTCAAGCTGCTTATGGCAGTGCTGTTTACCATAGCCCTCGTTTTCAGCGAGAAGTGGAGCGGCAAGAAAACAGTAAAGGGAGGTGCCGACAATGCTGGAGATGAATAATATCACTAAGGTCTTTAACATCGGCACCGTTGACGAGACTGTCCTTTTTGACGGCTTTTCCTTTAAGGTGGAGAAAGGCGAATTTGTGGCTGTCATCGGCTCAAACGGCAGCGGAAAGACCACTTTGCTGAACCTTGCCTGCGGGACTATCCGCCCCGAATCCGGCAGCATTATCTTTAATGGAAACGACATCACAAGGCTTCCCGAGCATAAGCGGGCGCGGTCTATCGGACGAGTTTTGCAGGACCCTCGTCTCGGTACCTGCGGGAACCTCACCATACTTGAAAATATGGCTCTTGCGGACAATAAAAATAAGTCCTTCGGACTTGGCGCAGGGGTAAATAAAAAAAGGGTGGACTACTACAAGTCGCTTTTGGAGACCTGCGGGATGGGTCTGGAAAACAGGATGAACGTCCCGGTGGGAAGCCTCAGCGGAGGTCAGAGACAGGCGGCGGCGCTGATAATAGCGTCCATGACCGAGATAGATATGCTTGTCCTTGACGAGCACACTGCGGCTCTTGACCCCAAGTCCTCCGAGACACTTATGAAGATAACCGACAAGGTGGTCAAGGAGAAGGACCTGACTACTCTTATGGTGACTCACAATCTGCGGTTTGCCATCGAATACGGCACCAGACTTGTTATGATGCATGAGGGAAAATGCGTCATGGATATAAAGGGCGAGGACAAGAAAAAAGCCAATGTTGACGACCTGCTGAAGGTGTTCAACGAGATAAGCATAGAGGTAGGAAATTAAGAAAGGATTTGCTATGAAAGACGGATTTATAAGGGTGGCGGCAGCTACTCCGGATATAAAGGTGGCGGACTGCGAGCATAATGCGGACAGGATAATCGAGATGATAAAGCAGGCGGCGGAGAACTCCGCCTCTGTTGTTGTGCTGCCGGAGCTTTGCATTACCGGCTACACCTGCGGAGACCTTTTTCTGCAGAAAATTCTGCTGGACGGAGCAATGTCGGCTCTGGACAAGATAATTGAGCAGACTGCTGACTGCGATCTTGCTGCCGTGGTGGGTTTTCCGTATGAGTACAAGGGAAAGCTTTATAACTGCGCTGCGGTCATAAGCAAGGGAGTGCTTTACGGCATTGTGCCAAAGAAAAATATCCCATCCTATTCGGAATTTTATGAAACAAGACATTTTACTTCATGGCAGGGCGGATATGAAGTTATTGACTGTCCCGAAAATCCCAACTATGCTTCTTTCGGAGACATTCTGTTCAGCTTTGCTGATATTCCCGGGCTTGTTATGGGCGTGGAGATATGTGAGGACTTATGGGTCTCCGAGCCTCCCTCGGGAAGGCTTGCTGCTCTCGGCGCGTCACTGATATGCAATCTCTCCGCTTCCGACGAGATCATCGGCAAGGGAGACTACCGCAGACAGCTTGTTCAATCCCAGTCCGCAAGACTTCTTTGCGGATATGTTTACGCAGACGCAGGAATGGGAGAATCCACGCAGGATCTTATTTTCAGTGGACACAATTTAATTGTGGAAAACGGTGTTGTTCTCTCCGAAAGCAGAAAATTTACCACGGGTATCACTTACGGAGAAATAGATCTGCACCGTATTACCCACGAACGCAGACGAATGAATACATTTGCAGCTGTGAGCGATGACAATGTGGGACGGGAAAGACTTCAGGTCATGCCAAAGGATATTGAGCTCACAAGACATTTTCCATCCATGCCATTTGTGCCCTCGGACAAGTCCGACCTTAATAATCGCTGTGAAGAAATTCTCACCATGCAGGCGACAGGACTTGCCGCAAGGCTCCGACATATAGGCTGCAAAAATGCGGTCATCGGACTTTCGGGAGGTCTGGACAGCACTCTTGCGCTGATAGTTGCCGTCCATGCATTTGATATGCTGGGTCTTGACCGCAAAGGTATAATTGCTGTCACAATGCCCTGTTTCGGAACTACGAACCGAACAAAAAGCAATGCCCATTCTCTTGCAGAAGCATATGGTACAACACTTAAAGAGATCAATATACAAAAAGCGGTACGTCAGCATTTTGAGGATATCGGTCAGAGCGAGGAGACGCTGGACGTCACCTACGAAAACGGTCAGGCTCGTGAACGGACACAGGTGCTTATGGATATTGCAAATCAGACGGGAGGCATCGTCATCGGAACGGGAGACCTGTCCGAGCTTGCACTTGGCTGGGCGACCTACAACGGCGACCATATGTCCATGTACGGGGTGAATGCCTCCGTTCCCAAAACTCTGGTCAGACATTTAGTGTCCTATGAAAGCAATCATACGCAGGACAAAAAGCTTGGGTCAGTTCTGGAGGATATTTTAGCCACTCCTGTTTCTCCCGAGCTTCTCCCGCCGTCAGAGGGGGAGATATCGCAGAAGACCGAGGACATTGTGGGTCCCTACGAGCTTCATGATTTCTTCCTGTATTATTTCGTGCGGTGCGGGTTCCCTCCGAAAAAAATACTCCGTATTGCAGAGCAGTCCTTTGCAGGCTCCTATGAAAAAGAGGAGATCAAAAAATGGCTGACGGTATTTATAAAAAGATTTTTCTCCCAGCAGTTCAAGCGTTCCTGTCTGCCGGACGGTCCAAAGGTGGGAAGCGTCACACTTTCGCCCAGAGGGGACTGGCGTATGCCGTCTGACGCCTGCGTGCGGCTCTGGCTTGAAGATCTGGAAAAATAATTTTGATATGAAAAAAATATTTTTATTTCTCTCCGTTGCTGTATTGCTGATTTTAGTGTCCGGCTGCGTCCCAGATGCCGGAAACGATATGCCGGAGACTGAGATCACTTTCTCCGACGAAAACGGCATAAGCTTTTCGCTGCTTGTCACTCCCTGCACTCCGGGACAGCATAACGGAAAAATAAAGGTCAGGGCTGAAAACGACCACTATATGTTCAGCATAGACTGCGGACGCTCCTTCCGGAAAATACGGAACGGAGAGGCAGTTCTGAACAAGCTGGAGCCTAAAAGCTACTCCTTCTGTCTTATGGATGAAAGAGATCCCGATGACCTTACGGAAATTTACACGGTGTCGGCGGCAAATCCGGAAAAATATCCTGTTATGATAAGCGCCGCAAGCAAGGCGGCAAGCGTGACGGGCGGCGGAGAAATTGCCGTCCGTCTTGAAAATTATGACCCCGGCACAAAATATGAAGTCACCGCCGACGGGGGACAAAGCTGGCAGGAGCTTTCCTCAGACAGCGTAAATATAGACTCTCTGAAAGAGGGGACATACATTGTTTCTGTAAGAGAAAAAAGTGAGGAGCCGTCCGTCTTTTCACCTACTCTGAACGTTCCGGTGATACTGTCCGGCATTGACAGACGGTTCGTCATTGAGACGGCGGAGTGTATCCTGCAAGAGCCTGAGCTTCCTACAGGCTGCGAGATAACATCTCTTACAATGCTGTTAAATCACATTGGTTTTTCTGCGGACAAGCTTGACATGGCGGACAACTATCTTCCCAAGGGAGAGTACCGTAAGGCGGACTTTCACAAGGTCTTTGTGGGGGACCCGAGAAGCAGGCTTGGCTACGGATGCACTGCGGAGGTCATCATTGCCGCTGCGGAAAAATATCTGGACGCTCATGAAGGCGGGGACGGCTGGGAGGTAAAGGATCTGACCGGCTTGGAAGCGGAGGAGCTGTACTCCTATATCTGCAAGGGAGACCCTGTGGTGGTCTGGGCGAGCATTGACATGGGAGAGATAACCCCTGACTTTGTCTCATGGACGGACGAGGAAACGGGAAATACCGTATCATGGTACGGCGGCGAGCACTGTCTTTTAATGACGGGGTACGATCTTGACGAGGGGCTGGTCTATTTTAACGACCCCCTTGCAGGCAAGGTTACATATGACATGGATCTTTTCGAGCAGCGTTACAGGGAAATGCAGCGAGGTGCAGTAGTGATACTGGACAGAGCGTAAAAAATATGTCCCTCCGAAAAATATCGGGGGGACTTTTTTGTGAAAAACTCTTTACAAAACCATTTTTTTGTGGTATAATATATGAGGTAAAAAAAATTCGAGGTGTGGCTCAGTTTGGTAGAGCGCTGCGTTCGGGACGCAGAGGCCGTGG
>JAFLUI010000013.1 GCA_022508825.1 Oscillospiraceae bacterium | reverse complement strand
CTCTTTGTACTTCTTCTTTTGTATCATACATAATAGTGAGGAAATTTGAATAGCAGGTTTGAAACTCAATATCCACATGATCGCTCATAATTATCCTTTGATCGCCCAACACAAGCTCCGAATGATATATATAATCTTTTTGATCTTCTTTAAGAAGCGGATTATATGCGGGGTCATTGGCTTCTCCATATGTTATCAGACAACTGATCTTTCCATTAAACGCTTTTTCATACATATGGAGCGCTTCCCGGCAATGTCCTCCAAAATTTAGTGTAGGTACAATATTCATTTTTGTTCTCCTTTTCTAAACCTTATAAATCAATTATACCATATCAAAAGTGCTGTGTATTGTAAAAATCCGACAACTTTACAGCCTGTTTCGGAGTCATACTTGCCAGCTTTTTATCCTTATTTTCATCCCCTCGATGTCCAGTATGCCATAGGCAAAGCCCTTTCTTACAAGAGAGGACGGCAGATACTCGTCGTACTTTTCAAAGAGGGGTACCTCCTGGGGATAAACAAGCTCCATAGGATCAAGAGGCTGCTCCGCCATTGCAGACACCACCCTGAAAAATTCCTCACGGCTTGCTTTCATCTTGAACTGGATAAAATAGGGACGTGAGGAGTCCAGCCCTTTAAGTCCCAGAGCGGCAGCGCACTTTATTTTCAGGAACCGCTCCAATGCAAGGAAAGCATAGGAGCCAAGCCATGGAAAAAGGCACCACATATCCCCTCCCAGACAGATAAGGGGGTCTGTCACCACTCCCGAATTTACCGCTGTGTGTCTTGCCAGTTCAAGACGTGCGGCGGCGTTTTTCATCAGATACGGATAGGTCTTTTCTTCGGAAAGGACCTTTTTCATCCGCTCAAGTATCTTTGTGTTTATGTCTCCGGGACAGTCTCCGAAATAAGCAGGGACTTTTCCTTTCACCTGCTCGCAGTAGACCATGTGACGCTTGTGGTCTACCTCCTCGACTATCCAGACGTGTCCCGCAATGGCGATCTTTTCTCCCGCAGGTGGCGGCATAACGATAGTTCCAAGCTCCTCCGAGCCGCTGCGGACGGTGTACTCCTCGTTCTCCTGAAAGACGGCGTAAAACTTGAAGGAATTGGTTATCCGTTCCCCTGCAAGTCCCACAATAAGACCTCCGGTCTCGGTTTTCTGGATGTGATCCTGCTCTATAAGATATTTCAGTAGTACCTTGTAGTCATCCTGACTTATGCGGTGGAAATATTTGAGAGTAAGCACTCTTGACGCAAGAGCGGCGGGAGTAAGCTCGCCGCAGGAAACAAGGGTGCTCATTGTCTGGTGATAAAGCAGACTGAAGGGCAGACGGTCAAGCTTTGGAGGCTCCACCCATTTTTCCTCCACATAAAGCTGTACAAGGGCGATACCCTGTATCAGCTTCCATGGGACTGTCGCTGGGAGCATTGCCCGGGGCTCGGGCATATCCTCACGCATGACAAACCACATTTCGGGAGGAAGATCACGTCTTCCGGTGCGTCCCATTCTCTGCAAAAATGAGGATACCGTAAAGGGAGCGTCTATCTGGAAAGCCCGTTCAAGACGTCCGATGTCTATGCCAAGCTCAAGTGTAGCTGTTGTGACGGTGGTCTGAAAGTTGTCCTCAGACTTCATTGCCGTCTCTGCAGTCTCACGATAGGACGCAGACAGGTTTCCATGGTGGATAAGGAACCTGTCCGGCTCATGCTGTGCTTCGCAATACTGCCGCAGAGTGGTGGTGACTGCCTCGCACTCCTCACGGGAGTTGACAAACACCAGACATTTTTTGCCACGGGTATGCTCGAAAATATACCCCATGCCGCCGTCCGCATTGACAGGAGCGGTGTCCGTGGCGGCTTCAAGGACTGGCAGGGCTTCTATTTCCTTGTCCTCACCTGCCTGCGGACCCGCAACATAAAAATGCTCCATGGACAGCCGCCACTTCGTCCCCTTGCTTTCTATCTTCGGGATGACCGTCCCTCTGCCCGTACCTGCAGCGAGGAACTCCCCTGTGCTTTCAAGGTCGCCTATAGTGGCTGAAAGTCCTATCCTGCGGGGATTCACCCCTGCCATCTTGGAAAGACGCTCAATAAGACAGAGGGTCTGTCCCCCACGGTCTCCCCGCATAAGGGAGTGTACCTCATCAATGACGATGAACCGCAGGTCGCAGAACATACGGGAGATGGCTGCGTGCTTGCGGATAAGCAGGGCTTCAAGGGACTCGGGAGTTATCTGCAGAATGCCAGAGGGCTTTTTCAGCAGCTTTGCCTTGTGGGACTGGGACACGTCCCCATGCCAATGCCAGACGGGGATGTCCGCCTCGTCGCACAGCTCGTTCAGCCGCATGAACTGGTCGTTTATCAGCGCTTTCAGGGGTCCGATATAGATAGCGCCCACCGATTTGGGCATATTCTCGGAAAACAGGGTGAGTATAGGAAAAAACGCCGCCTCGGTCTTGCCCGATGCGGTAGATGCGGAAAGCAGGACGTTTTCCTCGGTGTTGAAGATGGCGTCCGCCGCCGCGACTTGTATGGCACGGAGGTTTTCCCAGTTGTTGCGGTAGATGAAATCCTGCACAAAGGGGGCGTATCTGTCGAAAATGTTCATAGCGGTATCCTTTCGGTTTGACAAGCACTCAGCTTCTAGAAATAAAGTGCTGTATCGGCTTGTTTAAATCGTGTATCTCTTTTTTCAGAAATTCCGGATAAATGGTAATATCCTGTATCTTTTGGGTGGGCATCCAGCCGATGACCACATTGCAGTTGTCCTTGTGTGAGACAAATTCGCCTGTGTCCGGGATGGCACTGCCGTTTGTCAGCTCTATCAGATAGTAGAAAGCAAGATTATGCGCCTGCTTGCCGTCCCATGACCAGAAGCACTCCTCGCTCCAGAGAAGACGGCTGCATTTTATGTCTGCTCCCGTTTCCTCTTTGAACTCACGGATAAGACCGGCTTCCAATGTCTCGCCTATCTTAATGTGACCGCCCGGCAGAGCGTATTCGCTGCCGTCACGGTCTCTCTGGACAAGTATTTTTCCGTCGTTTATCAGTACGCCAACTGTTCTGACGTCGCAGATGTATTCCTCTGATGTAAACAGCCAGTCTTTTTCCATTTCCGGATCACTTCCATAAATTATTGTTTATCATTCTGCCAATATAAATATTATCACAGTCAGGAAAACCTAAATTTATTTATCTGTCACAAAAGGATACCATTCTGAACGTTTGATCTCCTCCAAAGAAGCCGGTCTGACGAGCGGCATAGTATCAGTATTGGAACAGCATAGATCCCGATGACCATTAACAGCTTTTTTATAATCGTCTATCGAATCAAATTCCAATTCACATTCTTCGCAAATTGCTGAAATTTTACCGGATGACAGATCATAATATAATTCCATTCTCCCGTATTTTCTGCATACCGGACATTCTCCGATATGATATGTTTGTTTCATATCATCCCATTCAAATTTTATAGTGTGCTCACCATTAAAGTGCAGCTTCTGAACCGCGTCCAAGGCGGCTATAGTCCCGTTATATTTAAATGTGACGATATTCGTGTTTTCATCGTCAATGCTCTGTATATCAAAATTCCATGCTCCATTATGGTCAAGTGCCTTTATACAGGTCAGGGTTATTTCATGCAGGTCGCTTTTTTCGGGAGCATATATTTTTAGCTTTGCATATTTAAAATTATTCGGGTCTTTAGCGTGACGCTTATCCTGAATTCGTTCATTTATATCCATACATAAAATATCCTTTGATAGACACGATTTATTGGTTTTCGCCTTGAATAATAATCCCGGAATAAAACGGATGATATTCACCCATACATTTTGTTTCTTTAAGCTTTCTCATTCTGACGCTTGTATTAATGATAATATCAGAATCAACATTGACTATCTCCATCCAGCAAGGGTAATAGCCCTCTTTTAATGTAAACAGCTTTATAAACTCATTGAAGGTCAATTTCCGCGTTTTGGGAACCCCAAAATGCTTTATCATATCATCAAATTCATTGTGATTTTTATTTTCTTCAGTAACGGGACTGACAATATATACTCTGTTCTGAGGATCATTTACGCCTAATAAACTCAGGATAGAAACGAAATTTCTTTCAAAATCTTGGTTATTCACAGTAATTTCTCCCCGCTAAACATTAAACTCCGCAAATTCCCCGTCTGAACCGTCATCATCCCCGTTAGCCCCTGACTTGGCAAACTCAAAGCTCTCGGAGTTCAAAAGCTCCGTCACGTTGACCTGCGGATTCTGGTAAACAATGTTAAGAAGCTCGATAAAGTCCCGTATCACCTCACGGGGAGTGATGTTCGTGTCCGCGCCGATACGTCCGAACTCTATCTTGATAAACGCGATAAGCTCCGCCTCGCCCAGAACACGCTCATAGTCGAAAAGCTCTGCATGGATGTCCGCCAGCTTTTCAATAAGCACCAGCATTTCCTCGTTGGTCAGGGGAAGCAGCTTTATCACGGGGGCAAGCATATCCTTAAGCCCCTCCTCCCTGCCGAAGCGTCCCTCCGCAAGACGTGACCGCAGCGCTTCATAGCTGTAGACGCCCCGTCTGGTGTCCTCGATACACTGTGGCGTGCCGCACATGATGATGCCAAGATACTGAGCCTTGCCCTGCAGGGTGTCGTTATACATGGTAAGTATCTTTTCGTAATTGTACTGACGGGTGATGCTGTTGGGTATCTTGTAGATGTTCACCAGCTCGTCAATGAGTATCAGCATACCGTTATAGCCTGCCTGTTTCAGGAAGAAAGCAAAAATTTTGATGTACTCGTACCAGTCATCGTCAGTAATGACGATATTTACCCCAAGCTCCGATCTTGCCTCGGTCTTGCCGTGATACTCCCCCCTGAACCATTTGACCACCTTTGCCTTGGTCTCGTCATCACCGTCAATGTGGGCTCTGTAGTACAGTGTAAGCAGCTTGGCAAAATCAAATCCGTGAACCATATCATTAAGAGAGCTTATGACAGAGTATATCTTCTTTTCCACGGCAGCCGCAAATTCGGGACTTTCCGTGTCAAGACCGCTTTCAGCGTTCGGACCGCTTTCGGACGCAGTCTCGCTCTGGACGGAGCTTATCCACCTGTCAAGGATGAGGGTCAGCGCACCGCCCTCGGGACGGGTCTTGGTAGACATATTCCGTATAAGCTCCTTGTAGGTGGCAAGTCCCTGACCCTTTGTGCCCTGCAGACGGCGCTCCGGGGACAGGTCAGCGTCTGCAACAACGAAATTCCTGTCCATGACGTAATTCCTGATAGTCTGGAGCAGGAAGCTTTTTCCGCTGCCGTATTTTCCTACTATAAATCGAAAAGACGCCCCTCCGTCCGAAATGATGTCCACATCGTGGAGGAGGGCGTTTATTTCTGTCTCTCTGCCAACGGCAATATATGGAAGCCCGATACGGGGCACGACACCGCCTTTAAGGGAATTTATCACGGTAGAGGCTATTCTTTTGGGTATTTTCATTCAGGTATCATTCCTTTCAGCTCGCCGATGTAGTCCTCTATGAGCTCGGGGACTCCCCCGGAAAAATCTATTACAATGTCTCCGAACATATCGAAAAGCTTCTCGTTTATGGAATCCGCCAGCAGGGACGGCATTATCCTGCTGTTAAAGCTCTCCCCGTAAAGCAGGCTGCGCATGAAGGCACGCTCGTTTTCGTCAAGGGGAAAGTCGTTGACCGCAGGGACGGGCTCCAATGCAGGAACCTCCGAAACAGGCACAGCAGAAGTTTCCACAGCGGAGACTTCCTCAACAGACGCAAAGTGAGGCTCCGCCGTCCCGGTGACCTCCGGTGCAGAGACTTTCGCCGCTTCGGTGACCGTCTCCGCCCGCACAGCCTCCCGGGACTCCCTGTATTCAGCTTCGCCCCGCTCCTCGTCGGTCATAAGCCTGTCACGGGTAATGTCTGCGGATTTTCTTATATCCGCAAGCTTGGAGACGTCTATCTCTATTACGGCAGCGGCTTTTTTCCTTTTCAGCTCTGCAAGACCGTCTATGGCTTTGTTTATGATGGTCAAAACCCATTTTGTGTCGCAGGGACAGGCAATAGGGTGTCCGAAATCAAGCTTCTGACGCATAATGCTGTCGACGGACTTGATAACGTCCCCCAGCCACTTGTTTTTGCCCCGGCTGCCGTAGTATTTTTCACAGTACCACTTGCCGTCCCGACAGGAATATTTGTAGGAGCCGTTTATTTCATAGGTGTAGTCTTCGTGCTTCCGGTGATCGAAAAATACTGCGGATTCAAAAATATGGCAGCTCATTTCCATTTTAGTGCCGAAAAGCCTTTCGCACAGGCTTTTTTTCCGGTTTTTGAGATTGTACGCCGAAAGCTGCCTGTAGACCTCACAAACGACGGTCTTTATGTCCTCGGGATACTTCTGCCACAGCTTTGAGTTCCGGATATTATATGAGGACACCCCGCAGACAGCCTCAAAAAGCTCCTCCTCCGAATGGGACTCATAATCGTTCAGGATGGACAGGTTAGTGTCAAAATCCGAGTCGATATAGTCCTCGATCAGGGATTTGTCAAGATCGTAGTACACTGCGAAATCCACCAGCCAGCTATTTGAATAGCGGAGTATCTTTGGTTCAATCTCCCCATATGCGCTGCAGAAATCCCTTAATTTATAGAAGCCCTCCTCGGGAAATTCCGAACCGATAAGGTGGATAAGCTCGTAAATATAGACAAAAACAAAGGACAGGGAGGTTTTCCTTATATCCCCGTCACGAACCTTGGTGCGCCATGAAAAGTATCCCCGGAGCTGCTTGTCGCTCATTGAGGTATAGGTGGGGAAATAGCTGAAAAATTCGCCGTTGTAGTCCAGATCGTCCCGATAGTTCTCCATCAGCTTTGCCTGACGGTAGAAGGTGTACTCCTTTGTATCGAAGCGGACAAGACGGTCTTCGGCAAGCTTTTTCATTTCCCTTATTTCGTCAGGGACATAGCTGTTCATCTGGGAGGCTTTGAAGATGATAGGCTCGTCCTTGTAGACAGTGTCCTGAAATGCGGTTTTCTGCATCACATTTGCCATTACTGTCTCGATGATCTTTATAACATCTATATTTGACAAAACATCGCCCCCAGAAAAAATGTTCTGTTTTTAGTATAACACTTATAGCTAAGAATGTCAATTAATAGTGTAAAATATCATTTATGTGATAATTTATTTCATACCGGTAACATTCAATTACAAATCAGTAACAAGATTTACAGTTTGGATACAGTTTTCTCTCTTTTATTGACTTACCGGACAGGCGAATGATATAATTTAGAAAACATCAGTAATTCAGGGGGATATACACATGAAAACCACCTCTTTTCTTTTAACGGCAGCACTTGCAGCAGCCCTTACTTTTTCGGGATGCTCCGAAACACCAGCCGATAACTCCGCGCCGGATGTATCCGCTTCGAAAAGCTCCGGCACAGAAGTCACAGCATCCGAAATAAATGAAACCACGGAAAGCGAATGGACTGAACTGATACTGGAATTCCCCTCGGGAAAGGACGAAATGACCGACTACAATAAAGATATCCTTTCCGTAGACCCATTTACCGCAAGCCTCATGCTTCCGTCAGGCTGGGACGTTAAAGATGACTGTCCTGCCGGAGCAAAATTTCTTAACCTCGGTGCCTTCTCCACGCGGTATATCTACGATGAAAACAATAACTGTGTCGGAGCTGTCGGATACAATGTTATCCCCGAGCTGTCCGAGGATGAGTTTAAAATTCCCGCTGCAGTCTATAATCAGATAGCTCTTGGCAACGGGTATCAGTTCAATGTTCGGGAAAGATACGAGACCGTGCAAAGCTCTGATACCTGCGAAGCTGCACTGACAGATGTGTATTATTCCAATACATTCAATGACAGCAACGGCGAAAAGCTCAACAAGGGAATAATAATGCAGGATACCTCTGCAGGAGTTTACATCGCCGCAGAATTTGAAAGCGACTCTCTTACCGATGCACAGCATAAAGAAATCGCGGAAGCTTTGAAAATAACCCTTTCCAAAGCAGAGCCTGAAGCAGAAACCGAGTCAGTATCAGAATCGTGATACATAATTTAGCAAATAATCAATCAATAATCCGCAAATATTCAATTGTTAATTAGTAAATATTTCATATTTGCGTCTTTATCACCCGTCTCACCCTGCATTTCTGTCATATTGTTCCAGTATCTCTTGGGCATCATACTCATGCGGCATCGGGGATTTTCCCTCTCCTCTATGCCTATAGCTTTGTAAAAGCCCCGCCACAGCTCCCGGTATCGCTCCTCCTCTGTGCTTGCAGAGGGCATTTCAAAGTCGATACCCTCTGCAAATTCCATTTTATAGGAATAATATATTGCTGCCATCCGATGGGTCTTGTCATAGATAAGAAAATTTTCATGAGGCATACGTTCTGCAAAATGTCCTGCGATAAGAGGTATGACTCTGTTTTTCGGCTCAATGACCGCCGCAAGGTACCCGTCAAAGTCGGAAAAGCGCAGGAAGCCCATGAACTTGTGCGCCTCGCCTGTACAGTGCTGGACAGCCTTATTAAGAGCGTTCACTGTGTCATCCGCAAGCATATTGTCGATGGCTTTTCCAATCTGAAAGCCTTTCTGCAGATAGGTCAGGATAAGCAGGTCTTTGTCCTCTGCACAGGAAAGAAAGCCTGTCCGCACCAGCTCTGCCGCCTGAGACGATATCTTTTTCGGGATGGCTGCCGCCACCCGTTTTGCTTTTTCCGGGTCTGTGTCCACATGAAGCACCTCCGAAAATGTAAGCTGAGCGTCCTCCTCCGCTGTTACCCCCGCAGGAAGCTCCCGTCTGGAAAAGCTTTCAAAAACACAGCTCAGAAGCCCTTCAAAGCTGCCGTCATAGACGTATATCACATCTCGCCCGTTAAACATTTCAGTGTATCCTCCACAGTAGGCAGGGTGTTTTTTTCATCATCGAAAAGGGAGAGCTGCTCCCCGAAGCTGCCCCGCTGTTCAAGCTCCTTTACCGTGCTGGCGGACATAAGCTGCCGCATTATCCCCGTTTCGGTGACCACAAGACCCTCCGCACGCTTTCCGTTACAAAGAATGAAGTAATTCGCCCGTTTCAGCACCACTCCAAGCTTTCGCAGGTCGTCATAGTCAAGCTTTGCGCTCTGTCTGGCAGAAACTATCCTCTGAGCGGACTTCACCCCTATTCCCGGAACACGAAGCAGGGTCTCATATGGAGCCTTGTTGATCTCCACGGGAAATTGCTCCGGGTGGTGGACAGCCCAGTTGCATTTGGGGTCAAGCAGCGGGTTGAAATCCTGATGCTGCTCGTCCAGTATTTCCTCCGCATGGAAGCCGTAGAAACGCAGCAGCCAGTCCGCCTGATAAAGACGGTGCTCTCTGAGCAGCGGAGGCTTTGTCCCTGCCGGAGGAAGCAGCTTCTGATCCCCCACCGGGATATACGCCGAATAAAAGACACGTTTCAGCTTGTATTTATCGTACATCGCCTCGGACAGCCGCAGTATCTGGAAATCGCTGTCAGGAGTTGCCCCTATTATCATCTGGGTGCTCTGTCCGGCAGGCGCAAACTTAGGCGCAGACTTATATTTCACTATTTCATAGCTGTTCTGGCGTATCTTCTGTGTGATATGTCCCATAGGCAGCAGAATTGAGCTTTTGGACTTGTCCGGAGCCAGTCTGTCCAGACTTTTCTGCGAGGGAAGCTCGATATTGACGCTTATCCTGTCCGCAAGAGCGCCCAGACGGTTTATCAGCTCGGGGTCTGCTCCCGGAATAGCCTTTGCGTGGATATATCCCTTGAATTTATACTCATTACGAAGCAGGGACAGAGCCTCTATCATCTGCTCACAGGTATAGTCGGGACTTTGTATGATGCCCGAGCTGAGGAAAAGCCCCTCAATGTAATTGCGGCGGTAGAAATTTATGGTAAGACGGGCGATCTCCTCAGGAGTGAATCTTGCACGGGGAACGTCATTGCTGCGGCGGTTCACGCAGTATTTGCAGTCGTAAAGGCAGAAATTGGTCATAAGTATCTTGAGCAGGGAGATGCACCGTCCGTCCGAAGCAAAGCTGTGACAGATGCCTGCGGCGACCGCATTGCCTATCCCGCCGTCAAAGTCCCCGGGACGATCCACTCCGCTTGAAGTGCAGGCAGCGTCATATTTGGCGGAAGCGCCAAGTATCTCTAATTTTTCAAGCATATCCACAGCGGCACCTCCCATACGCAACAAACGTTCGCATTTATTTGATTAAGATTATACCACAGAACATCCGTTTTGTAAACAGTCGGATATAATAAAAATCGAACAAATTTTTCGTGGATTTTCTACAAAGCCGCTATATGGGAGATATCCAATGATATCCCCCGTGGTTATGGAAAAATCTCTGTAAAAATGTTGACATTTGCTGTAAAATGTGATATACTATCATTAATTATAATATTTTTTGAGAGGGAGGGGTATTTTGAAGCATCTGAAAGAGCTTACAGCAAAGCTTGCATCGGCATTGACCGCTGCCGCAGTCCTGATATGGACAGTGCCGTTTATAGCTTCGGCGGAAGCATCTGCCGACAAATTTGAATACACCGTATCTGACGGCAAAGCGATCGTCACCGGCTACAAGGGCTCGGAAAAAGCAGTGGATATCCCGCCCAATATCGGCGGCTCTCCCGTTGGCTCCATCGGAAACGGAGCATTTTACGGACACTCCGATATCACATCTGTTACCCTCCCAAGCAGCGTCACCGCAATATGCCGCAGCGCCTTTGAAGGATGCACTTCCCTTGCATCTGTGAATATCCCCGGTTCTGTTTCCGAGATAGGCGACTCCGCATTTTTCGGCTGTTTCTCTCTTGCTTCTGTAAATATGCCGGATTCTGTACAGACCATCGGCAGCATGGCGTTCTATGGCTGCAGCTCCCTTAAAACAGTGACTGTCCCCTCCAAGGTAAAAGAACTGGACGGTACCTTCTGGCACTGCTCCGGACTTACATCGGTGACTCTCCCCGAGGGTCTGACAAGCATAGGATGCCTCACCTTTGCAGGGTGTACCTCGCTTACATCGATAACTATCCCTTCAAGTGTCACAAATATAGGCGACCGCGCCTTTTACGGGTGCAGCAGGCTTTCCATCCCTGTCATCGACCCTCTTGCAGCTGTGGCGGAAAACGCCTTTGAAGGCTGTCAGGGACAGCTCACTCCCATTTATGAGACAAATGCGACAGGAACAAGCAACAACGGCAGTACGGACAATGCACCGTCAAAGGCTGAAATGGTCTCCGGTGAGGACGTCGGGGAAAATAAAGACAGCTCGGTAAAAGCCGACCAAGCCGAAAACACCTCCGGAAATGCCGTTCAGGACGAAAGCACCACAGGGAATGACGCACAAGACGCTGCGGCGCAGGACTCACCAACACAAGACGCATTTGAAGATGAACAGGTAGTGGCAGTCATGGCTCAGACCCCTCTGGAGAAAGCTCCCCCGCTGCCGGATGAAAATCCCCCGGAGCAGACCGCTTACTCGGGTGAGGACATCTCCTCCGGTGCAGGAGTATTTGTCACTGCCGGACTGCTTTAAGGAGGAATACCGTGAAGCTTTTTAAGGCGGCAGTCGTTATAGCTGTCATACTTGCAGCCCTGCTCGTTCCATTTACTGTCAGAGCGGACACCTCCGAAAAAGACCCTGCCGCAGGATTTACATACGAAGCTAAAGATGGAAATATCGTAATTACAGGCTATAAAGGCACCGACACCGAGCTTGTGATACCATCCGAAATCGGCGGTATGCCCGTTACAGAGATCGGCAGTGACGCATTTTATGACACATTTTCCCATTCATTTTCGGATTTTACCTCGGTAAAAATACCGGACACCGTTGTTTATATCGGAGACCGGGCGTTTTGCGGCTGTGATCATCTGGAATCAATAACCATACCATCAAGCGTCAGATACACCGGATACGGAGCATTTTCATACTGCACATCTCTCACATCGGCAGTGATAGAAAAGGGCGCGGATCATTCTGTCAGACGCTTTGCGTTCAAAAGCTGCACCTCACTTACATCTGTAAGCCTCCCCGACAGTATTGATAAGATCGAATATGAAGCATTTGCAGATTGTACATCTCTTACTTCAATTGAAATTCCCGAAAGTGTTACAACCATAGAAAATCAGGTATTTCAGGGCTGCACAGCTCTTGAATCCATAACTATACCGGACAGCGTGGAGTCCATCGGGGACTGGCTGTTCAGGGACTGTCCCTCTCTTTCGGTGCTGATACTTCCGGAGGGGCTTGAAACCAAGTATTCATTGTTCCCCGACTCCATGGCGCTGATAAGATACAAACGGACAGACAAGGGCATGATCATAACCGAAGCATCAAGGGGCGACGGCAGCGAAGATATCACTGTCCCCGGCATGATCTGCGGAGTCAGGGTCATATCCGGCAAAAATGACGAGGACATCTCCTCGGGCGCAGGCGTGTATGTCAGTCCCGAAATGCTGTAAAAATGTCCCCCTCATTAATTTTTTCAAAAAATCACTGGACAAGCTGAAAAAAATATGCTATAATATATACTGCCATTTGCAGCAAACAGCTACAGCTGTTTGCTGTGCCGCCAAAGGCGGCGGCAAGACTGAAGTCTTGCCATGCAGTATGAACGTCGGCTTTGCGGCGAAGCCGCACCCTGAGCATTGCTCAGGGCATTACAAAATGCTTTGCATTTTGTAATAGAGCCTAGTTTAATGTATTTATTTTTTTTTTGGAGGTCTTACAGACTATGTCTTTTAACTTAAAAAAAGCCGCCGCTGCAACGGCTGCAGCAGCTATGGCTCTGTCTATGACAGCCTGCGGAAAGGATACCTCATGGGGCGCTAAGATAGACGGCAGCATCCTCAGGGCAGGTATCATGATCTATTATCAGTCAAACGAGATTTCGCAGGCTTACAGCTATATGTCCGAGACCGACACCAACGTCCTTGACATCACCATTGAAGATCAGCCCGCCCGTGACTGGATCAATGCAAAGGTAGAAAAGGATATGCGGGAGTACGCCGCTGTTGAAAGCAAGTTTGACGAGCTTGGCATCGTCTTTCAGAACAACGAGGCTGAAAGAGCAACTCTCAATGCAGATCAGTGGTGGGAATATCTGGGCGATTATTACGAGAACCTCGGAGTGAGCAAGCAGTCCTTCCTTGATACGTCACTTAACAGCACCAAGCGTTCGGCGATCTTTGACTACTACTACGGCGAAAACGGTGAAAAAGCTGTTTCCGACGACGAGATCAAGGACTATCTCAAAGAAAATTATGCACGCATCAAATATATCCGTATGGAGCTTAAGGACGGCGAAGGCAATATCCTGAAGACGGACGGAAAAGCCGAGATAAAGGAAATGGCAGAGGGCTACATCGAAAGAGCCAAGGGCGGAGAAAGCTTCGAGAAAATTTCCGATGAGTATGACGATTACTACGCTGCCCTTGTTGAGGCTGCCGCTGCAGCAGAAAACAACGATACCTCCTCAGAAGGCGGCGCTGCCGTAGTCACAATAGGAGGTCCCAACGAGGAAAGCGGAACCACAGACACCGGGGACAGCAGCGAAAAAAACTATGATACTCCTAACTACGGCACCGTAGTCAACAAGGATTCCACATATCCTGCCGCCGCTGTGATCGAAAAGGCATTTGAAATGTCTGACGGCGAGTACGTGTATGTCGAGGAATACGAGACTGCCTATATCATTTACAAAATGGATCTTTTTGCCGACGAAGACTATTTTGAAAACAACCGTATCAGTGCTGTCCACAATCTTAAGGACGATGAGTTCAGTGATATGATCTCCGGCTGGACATCAAGCCAGAACGTTGTTATCAACACCGATGCAGTAAACCGCTACAAGCTGGAAAAACACATAGAGCAAGGCTAAGCCCTGCACGATTATCGACCCCTACCCTTAGAAAACAAAAATGATTTAGTACACTTTAGCCCCCTGTCCAGGGGGCGGTATACTAAATCATTTTACTTTTTATTGTATGAATTAATGACCATGCATGGCTATGCCTTGCCTCAGCCTCCCATATAGTACAGAAGATGTGTCCGCACCGCTGCGAGCATCTCCTTGTAAAGCTCCGCAGCGTCCGAAAGATCCGCGATCATAAGGGGATCATTGAGGAAAGCATTGAAGGCAATGTCCAGATCCTTCTCCTTTACCGCCTTGACAATAATTTTCTGGTTTACGATATGGGGTATGGTCAGACCGTATATCTCGTCGTTGAGACTGCCTGCAGCCACAGGTCTTACGGAATTCCTGCTGATAAGAGCGTTAGTCTGGACGATAGCTCCCTCGGGGAGATTTTCTATCTGTCCCCTGTTCCGCATACAGACGTTGGTGATAAGGTTGCCAAGTCCCATGATCGCCCGTATCTGGAGGGCGCAGTCGGTGGCTCCCCCTCCCACACGGAGTATCTCGTCGCCGTTCATAAGAGGCTTTACCCTGCTGAGCTTGTCCAGCTTCAGTTTTTTAAGGTGATTCACAGTTACCTGACTGAATTTCCAGCTTGACATATTCTTCGGTGATCTCAGATACCAGGGGGGACAAAAATCCGCAGCGATACCGTCAGGAACAGCAGGTATGCAGCCATACCGCAGGAAAAGGTCGAATTTTATCTTATTTGCAGATGCAAAGGGATTGAGCTTGAACTCATTTGGCTTGTTTTCATAGCCTGTCTCATAGTGATTTTCGGCAAACTCCCTGAACACGGGCATGATGTCCTCACCGTTATAGGAGACCTCGTCAAACCAGCAGAAGCCGCCTATACCCAGAAGATTGTACTTTATATCCCTGCGGCGGAGGTGCTCTGTCTCAAATTTTTCCTCGCATATATGCACAAGCAGGTCAAGAGTAGAGTAAAGCTCGTTTGTTGAACCGAACAGCTTTATGTCGGGAAAGACCTCGTACATCATAAGCATACATTCCGCCATAGGCTCTGTCAGGTTTATGACCCAGGCATCGGGACATATGCTCTTTATCATTTCAGTATATGTTATATAGACAGGCAGTGTCTTGAGAGACTTCATAACACCGGACGGACCCGTCTGACCGCCTGTTGCCTGATATATCCCGTATGACTCGGGCAGATGCAGCTCTGTTACCATCTCGTCAATGCTTCCTTGAGTAAAGGACATTATGACTATATCGGCATTTTTCAAAGCTTCCTCCGGAGTATCCACTGCAAGATATATGATATCGCTTTTGCAGTCGGGATTTTCCCTCAGCTTATTTCCTATGACCTCATTGGAAAGAGAGAGCTGCTTGTCTGTGTCATAAAGCTGGACCGTAGCGTATATCTCCTCAGCGGCAAGCTCGGAAAAGAGCTTCCATCCGAAATTGAAGGAGCCGCCTCCTATATACGCGATAGTGGTTCTTTTATCCTTGTTGATCATAAAGTGCAGTCCTTTCAAACATATTTACACTACTATAATATATTATTGTACATTTTTACAAATTTGTCAAGAGTTTTTTGTAAATTGCCTGCGAAACACGATTTTTTCGCCCTTTGAGCAGGGAATTTCATAATGTATAAATTGTAAAAAGTGTGCAAATATCATTGACTTTTATTTTGAAAATTGGTATAATATCATTGTATTTATATGAACTGGGGGCTTTTATTGTGGAAATATTTAAGCAATATGACACCTTTAAGGAAAAATGCTCTGATTTTCCTGATAAATTCGAGAAAAAATATTTTTCAGATTGCAAGCTTATCTGTCACCCTCGGGTGCGCGGTGAGCTTATCGCCGTGTGCAGTGACGAGGAGGCGCACAGCAATGCGCTGAATATATGCCGTATGGCAGATATGATGCTTATGTCCGATGATGCAGAGACCTGGTCTGCCTTCAACCTTGCGCAAGCCCGCAGAATAGCTGAACAGAACGGATACATATATCTCACTGACCTGCTGGCAGAAAATGCATTCCTCTCGGAAGAATGGATGATCGACGGCAAGCACGATACCGTTATCGTCAATGAGGATTATATGCGTGAAAAGGGCAAGAAGTATGCCCCTGTCACCCCGCTTACAAACAAGGTGCTGCATTTCAAGAAGTACAAAAATGACTTTATCTGGAAGTCGTCATCTCCCGGTGAGATCGTACAGGTGACCAAGGAACACGCAGACACCCGCTTCAAGGAGTTCTTCGACGAGTGCTCGGGTGTGCTTCCCGACCTGTCAGGTTCTGCAACTATTGATTTTGAGCTTTTCGGGGATACCGTTTCCATTGATATCAACACAACAAGAGCAATGGTCATGGAGAAGTTTTTCTCAGCCATAAACAATATCATGGATATCTTTGCAGAAAACGAAGAGATCCTTGACATCCTTGAATACAGCTTCTCACCTCTTGATTTTATGCTGGAGCTGGCAGCTGCCGCTCTCAGGAAAAACAATATCGACCTCAGCAAGGACGCCTTTGCTTCAAAATACTACTCCCCTGCCCTTAACGGGGACGATGCAAACGACAGACTGGCTGTCCTTGAAGGAAGATGCGGCAACGACGATATCGACTGCGTAAAGCTTGCATTCATCGACGCAGTTACAGCCGAGTATGAGGAGCCTGTCAGCTACTCGGCAGAGGATTCAGGCTTCTACCCGAATAAGATCCGTCAGCTTGAGCTGGGCGACTACACCGAGGACGAGGAAAAATACCTCATCGAGGAGCTGGTCTCCCACAAGCCTGCCGATTACAGGATATTCTACTATGCTGCAAGGAAATATCCCGAAGAAGCCGGACACCTTAAGGCTTTCTCCGACTTCTGGCAGATACCTGCCGTTTCGGAAGAGGATCAGATGGAAAATATCATCCTTGAAGCATACATCCTTGACGAGTGCTTTGACGAGCAGGGACGCTTCTGCGCAGGATATGAAGCCTCCTGCATACTCAAGGAGCAGCTCGAAAAGGTCATCGACAAGTACGAGCTCAGCAACCATGAGAGCATCGAGGAGCTTGAACAGCATATAGACACTCTTGACAAGGAAAGACGCACCTTCAACGGGACTCTGTTCGATACTCCCGAGGAAATGAAAATGGCAGTCCGCAATGAGGCATACGTTCAGGATCTTTGCGCTGACCTCTCCGCTCTGAACGAGGATGAGCTGAACGACCTCCTTAAGCAGGTAGAAAACACCACCCTTGACGATGATGCAAAGGCAAAGTATATCACCAAGATAAAGGTGGCAATGAGCAACGTCCAGACCTCCATGCTCGAGCAGAGCTGCCTGAAGCTCTCTGTAATGAGCCTTGACGAGATCGCAGACCTGAAAGAGAAGATCATCGGCAACGACTACCCGGAAGCAGTGGTAAAGCCCTTCCTGTCAAAGATAAACGATGCATATTCTTCTGCACAGAGAACAGAGATCGAAGCTATGCTTGAAAATTCCGAGGATCTCAGTGATGAGCAGCTTGACGGCATCATGCGCAGGGTAGCCTCCGGAAGATATGAGGATACAGTCAAAAACCACTATAAGAACAAGATCGCCGAGATCAAGGAGAAAAACATCAGAAGACGTCTTGCAAAGCTTGTGGACGGTTACGAATCACTGGGCAGAGAGCAGCTTAATGAGCTTATTGACAAGCTTTCAGGGGACAGCTTCCCAAGATTCATGACCTACGGAGCTATCAAAAAGGTCACAGAGGCACTCAACAACTTTGACTCCCGTGAAGCCGCCAAGGCATTTGAAAACGTGGAAACTGCCAATGCCGACCAGCTTGAAATAATGAAGCTCATCATTGCCGACGGACGTTTCAGCGACGAGATACTTGCAGCATATATCCCCAAGGTGGAACAGAGAGAGAAAGACCTCATCAACGAGGAGCTTTCCGATATGTGCAAAGACATCGACTCCATGTCTCAGGAAGAGCTTGACAAGCTTAAAGAGGATATCACATCCTCCGATAAGGACTTCGATCCAAAGCTTGTTGAGAGGTACATGAACCAGATGGTACAGCGCAGAGTTGAGCTTACAAACTCCGAGCTTTCCGATATGTGCAAGGACATCTTCTCCATGGATAATGCAGAGCTTGACGACCTTAAGTCCAAGCTTGCAGACGATAAATACGACAAGGAATTTACCGCTGTCTACTACAAAAAGATCGAGGAGCGTGAGAAGGAGCTTATACTTCTTGAGCTTGACAAGCTCTGCGAGGATATCGAAGATAAGGATATTCCCCAGCTTGAAGACCTTAAGGGCGAAATCCTTGACAACAGCAAGTACGACGGCGTATGCGACCGTTATATAGCAAAGATCAACGACCAGATCGACCGCATCAGACTTTCCGACTTTGTAAAGGTCATAGACACCGTTTCGGAAATGTCGGCTAATGAGGTATCAGACTTCCGCCGCATTGCTGAGGAAAAGCGTGAGGATATCGGCGAGGAGCTCTACAGAAAGAGTATGGAAGCCGCAGCCCAGCGTGAGGACATTATCGAAGACGAGACCCTTGAAAAGCTCTGTGAAGGCATCAGCGACTACGACTTTGAAAAGGCTGAAAGCGTAAAAGCTGCTCTTAACGAGGGCGGATACACCCCCGAAAAAATATCTGCGTACATCGACAAGATCGACGACCGCATCTGGGAGCTTCATAAGACCAAGCTTGATTCCATAGTGGGCGATATAAACTCCCTGAACAAGGAGCAGCTTATCCAGGCACAGATAAACGTTCAGGAGTACGACAACGGCTGTCCCGATGAGCTTAAGGGCAAATATATCTCCGCCATCGAAGCGGCTATTTCCGATATCGCCGATAAAGAAGTCCGCGAGCTCTGCGGAAATATCGACGCTCTCTCCGTCAAGAAGTCTCAGGACATCATCAGACGTCTCAACAATATGCCTCTTGACGAGGAAGCCAGAGACCGCTATATCGACGCTATCGACAAGCACATTGCTGCTCTCAAGGAAAACGAAGCAAGAGAATACACCAGACACCTTTCAGGTCAGATGGACGACAACGGGATCAATTCAATACATCTCTATGTTCCCACTACCTCCAATCTGTTCTTTGCAAAGTACGGCGAGATAAGCAAAAGATACATTTCTGCCGGAAGATACGAGCTTCCCCTTCTGCTTCACGACGGCGGCAGCTCAGACGACGGCTTCACAATGACCACTGAATATCTGTACACCTATCATCGCGGCGTCCTGAGCCGTATCAGGGTAGACGACATAGCCTCTTTCCAGGCTAAGAAGTCTCTTATGAGCTCATCTCTCAGCGCTATAGAGAGAAACGGAGAGACACACGACCTTCCGAATGCTCTTAAAAAGGACGTTGTGGAAAACGTTGCCAAGGTGCTTACATCTCTTGTAAACTTTATCCACGAAAAGCGTTCCGCAGAGCACATGAAGGATATGCTTGAAAATGCGGTACAGGAAAAAGCAATACAGGCAGCTTCAATGACCGCGCCCGCTCCTGCTGCTCCTGCGCCTGCACCTGAGATTCCTGCTCCTGCAGAGAAAGCACCGGCAGTTCCGGAGGAGAACATCCCTGTAACAGCTCCAGAAGCAGAGGAGGCGGCATCTGCAGAGCCTGCACCTGAAGAGAAAGCACAGGAGACGCCCGCAGCTGAGGCTCCCGCAGAGGATACCCCCGCTGCAGAGCACGTTCCTGAGCACGCTGCTGAGCACACTCCCGAACACGCTGCTGAAGCATCGGGATCTGCTGAAGAGGAAGCTCCCGCAGAGCCCAAGCCTAAGTTCTGCGACCAGTGCGGAGCCAAGATCACAAATCCCAACGCTAAATTCTGTATGGAATGCGGCAATAAGCTGGTATAAAAATTCAGAATGGTCTGTTGCCTGAATGTGCAGCAGACCATTTTTAAAAAGAGGCATAAAAAATATGATCTATAAGGAAAAAATCAATGAGCTTTTAAGTAACCACCTTAAACCGCATCTGTCAGAGTATGATTTTAAACAGTTCAGAAGCAGCAGACAATTCAAAAGAGTCTTTGACAACGGATACTGGCACTTTGAGATCATTGTAAACAGCTCACAAAAATATAACTGCGACTTTCTTACATATAACCTCAGATATTATCTTGACGATACAGAAGCAATCGTCCGCCGTATCGCCGGAAATATGTACAGAAAAGGATATATGACAGGAGGCTGTCAGCTGGGAAATCTGATGTCCCCCGGTGTTCATTATGAAAGCTATATTGATCCCGCGGCGATTATTGAAGATGTGGCATATGATGTGATATATCATTTTGACAAGTATGCCGTTCCGCTCATAAATAAATATACAAGTGCATCGGACTTCTATAAAGGAGTTACGGATAACAAGGAGATAGCATTTTCCCTGAACAATAAATTTCATAGATCCGCAATAAATATTCTCGCCGGAAATTACTCAGAGGCTATAAAAATTTTATCCGAAATGCCGGAGGGACATTTTGGCAGTCCAACCAAAAGCGAATGTATCATTATTGCAAATAAGATCATAGAGGAGCTTTCCAATGATATTGATAAAAAACAATGAAACAATAACACGGTCGGCAAATGAAGATGACATAATATCCTTATTTGACAGATTGCAGTCATCATTTGTGCCTGTGATTCTTGAAGATAAACAGACTGGGTCGTATGTTCAGACTCTTTGCAGCAAATACTACGGTATCGTTGAGATACGGATGTATTCATCATCTGACAGCTTTGAACACTTCCGGGCTAAAAATAAAGATATGCCCGACGGAAAAACTGTTCAGATAAATGCCGGTTATACTGTTACCGCCGACCGTAACAATCTAATAAATTGTGCTTCCATTAAAAGAATATTTTTGGAATTTTTACACACGAAGCACCTGTACAACAACTTTGACTGGATATCAGTTACAAATGAATTTTAAAAAGCACACCAACACAAAAAGACCGTCTCATTCAAAATAAATGAGACGGTCTGAATAATTTCTATCCAAGAATCTTATAAATATCCTTAAAAGGCTTGACGCTCCGTTTAAGTATACCGTTCATGTGAGCAATAGCCGTCCCGTAGTTTGTGATTGGGACGCCGCTTTCCTCGGCGAAGCGGTAGCGGTACCGTACTTCCTTTTCGTTGAGCATACAGGCTCCGCAGTGTATTATCAGACTGTATGGGCTAAGATCGTCGGGAAACTCCGTACCGGAGGTAAAGTCGATGGTCACGTCCTTGCCTGTGTACTTCTTTATCCATCTGGGGAGCTTTACCGTTCCGATGTCATCACACTGTCTGTGATGGGTACAGCCCTCGGAAATAAGGATCTTGTCACTGTCCTTTATCCTGTCGATAGCTGCTGCTCCTTTGACCGCCGCTTCAAGTATGCCCTTATGTCTTGCGAAAAGTATGGAGAAGGAGGTGAGCAGTATGTCATCGGGAGTAATTGCAGAGACCTGCTCAAACGCCTGACTGTCGGTGATAACAAGCTTTGGCTTGGTGCCCAGCTTTTTAAGGGTGCCCTCCAGCTCGGTGTCCTTTACCACAATGGAGATTCCCCCTGCGTCAAGGATGTCCCGTATAGTCTGCTGCTGGGGCAGGATGAGCCTTCCCTTGGGAGCGGCGGAGTCTATGGGAATGACCAGCACCACGGTGTCCAGAGGGTCAAGCAGGTCTCCCACTATCTTTTTGTCCGGCTCCTTAAGGTCGGCAAGCTTTATGACCGCTTCCTTTAACTCTGCTATGCCCGTATTGTTCAGGGCGCTTCCGTAATAGTGACCGTCTTTTTGGGGCGCGTCCTCAGAAAGCAGATCAGACTTGTTATGGAACACCGCATAGGGTATCCCCTTGCTTTTTATCTTTTCGATGAGTGCAATATCCTCGGGACTTTCCTCTGCACCGTCAATGACGACAACGGCAATGTCGGTCTTGTTAAGCATCTGATAGCTTTTTTTGACACGGAGAGCGCCCAGCTCCCCCTCGTCGTCTATGCCGGGGGTGTCTATCATCACCACGGGACCTATGGGAAGCAGCTCCATAGCCTTAAGGACGGGGTCGGTAGTGGTTCCCCTTACATCGGAGACTATTGCGATGCTCTGATTTGTAAGAGCGTTCATGACGCTGGACTTTCCGGCGTTTCGTTTTCCGAAAATGCCTATATGTACTCTGTTTGCCGATGGTGTTTCATTCAGTCCCATTAAAATACCTCCTGTATCGTTTTATTTGAGCTCTTTCCGGCTATATTCCCAAACCTTTTGAGCCAAACTGCAAAAAGCCTCGCTTTTTGCCTTTACCTGCCCTGCCTCGATGTACTCACTGCAAAATTCCATTTCGTAAAACTGACCATAACCCGCAACAATAAACGGGGAATTCAGCTTAATGATCTCCTCTTTGCGCCAGATATCTGTGTCAATGTAAATTCCCTTATCATCCGAAATTTGCCCGGAAAACAGCTCGTCTAAACTTGCCAACGAAAAATAAATGCTCAGATAGCGATTCTTTTCCTCAAACAGAAATCTCTTTAATTCCTCTGCGGTAAATTTTTCCACGATCCGCTTGCCATTATCCCAATAAAAACAATATCTCAATAATTGCTGCTGTGATAAAAAGTCTGTCAGAGCATAAAAAACTTCCTCTTTCCAATAGCCTTTTATTGAATACGTTTTATACTTTATTTTGGGCTTTTCGCAATACGTGATCGGCTGCTCATATAGCTGCTCAGTAGGAGAATAGTCAATGTCGATCGCTGCAAATGTTCTCTCTTTGCCGCATTCTGTGCAGCAGGAAATAAGCTCCACCGCTCTGTAGTCATCAGTTCCAACCCTTGGCACATAGTCAAAATACAGCTTGAAGAAATCGTTTTTGCATTTGCATTTTCTTTTAGTGGGATAGCCATTCTGGATAAGGTCATACCAGTAGTCAATGCTGTCAAGGATCAAATACGATTTCTCCGAACGGGTGGTGACCAGTCCTACATTTTCGTCAGAAATATACCGAAGCTGGAATTCGTCCTCTCCATCCGGAGTAATAATACACTTCCTTATTTTTTCTTCTGTCTCAAACATATGCAGATATCACCCCTAAATTTTTTTACAGTCTGAAGTCCCGGCTTCCGTTTTCGATCTTCGCCAGATTGTCAACAACGATAGCCCGTACCTTCTCACTGGGGACGTTCTTTATCTCGCTGTCAATGAGCTTGACGCCGATATCCCTTGTATCCTGAGCCGCATAGTCCATAAGGTACTCCTTAAGTGTCATAAGAGCATTGGGGTGACAGCAGTTCTGTATCTGACCGTTTTTGCAGAGAGTCATGAACCTGTCGCCTGTTCTGCCCTCGCGATAGCAGGCTGTACAGAAGCTGGGGATGTATCCAAGCTTCATGAGCCAGTGAACGACTTCGTCCAGTGAACGCTGGTCGGAAACGTCAAACTGCTCGGTGTCGTGAGGTCTTTCCTCGGGAGTGTATCCCGCATATCCGCCTACGGAAGTCCTTGAACCGCCTGAGATCTGGGAAATACCAAGGCTCAGAGCCTTTTCACGGACAGCCTCGCTCTCACGGGTAGAGATTATCATTCCTGTATAAGGAACGGCGATTCTTATGCAGGCGATGAGCTTTGCGAAGGTCTCGTCGTCAATGCCGTTGTCGAAAACACCCGGGTCGATGTCGTCCGCTTTCTTGATACGGGGAACGCTTATTGTGTGAGGTCCCACGCCGTGGACTGCTTCAAGATGCTCAGCGTGCATGAGGAGTCCTGCGAACTCGTAGCGGTACAGCTCCAGTCCGAAAAGTACGCCCAGACCTACATCGTCGATGCCGCCCTCCATTGCTCTGTCCATAGCCTCGGTGTGGTATGCGTAGTCGTGCTTTGGTCCTGCGGGATGGAGCTTCTCGTAGCTTTCCTTGTGGTAGGTCTCCTGGAAAAGAATGTATGTACCTATCCCCGCGTCTTTCAGCTTGCGGTAGTTTTCAACAGTGGTGGCGGCGATGTTCACATTGACACGACGGATAGCTCCGTTTTTGTGCTTGATGTTGTAAATGGTGTCAATACTTTCAAGGACATACTCGATAGGATTGTTGATGGGATCCTCTCCTGTTTCAAGAGCAAGACGCTTGTGTCCCATGTCCTGGAGAGCGATGACCTCCTGACGGATCTCCTCCTGAGTCAGCTTTTTACGTGGGATATGTCCGTTCTGACGGTGGTAGGGACAGTAAACACAGCTGTTTATACAGTAGTTTGACAGATACAGCGGCGCGAACATTACGATACGGTTGCCGTAGAAGTCCTTTTTAATCTGGCGTGCAAGCTCGTAGATACGCTGGTTCCTGTCCTCAAGAGTGCAATCCAGAAGCACAGCAGCTTCACGGTGGGACAGTCCCTTTCTTTTCTCAGCCTTTTCAATGATACTGTCGATAAGCTCGGCGTTGTCCTTGTTTTTGTCTGCGTATTCAAGAGTTTCCAGAATTTCAGCGTTGTCGATAAATTCCTCTGCGTGTTTTGAACTTGGATTATACATAATATTTCCTCCTTGATTAATTAGCCTTGTGATCTCCCCTGTCGGTGACAAGCTGGTATCCAACGCTGCTCACCCTGCGACCAAGACAGGCAACGCACTCCGCTGCCTCGTCCCCGGTACAGATCTTGTTATCATACAAAAGATACTTATTGCGGACGTCCCTTGGCGAAAGGTTTGGCATTACAACATTTGCCCCTGCAAGAAGTCCCTTTTCCCTGCCCTTTGGGTCGATAGTACCAAGTGCGGTAGTGGCCGGAAGCAGCACATCCGGCAGGGTCAGCCTGATAAGTCCCAGCATAAGCAGGGTCATTTCAAGAGCCCCGGACTTCTCCTCCGCATATGGCGTGTCATGGTGTGGGATAAACGGACCGATACCCACCATATGAGGCTGAAGCTCGCTTATGTAGAGAATATCCTCCGCAAGATGCTCCGGCGTCTGATGGGGCGACCCCACCATAAAACCGCATCCAGTCTGGAAGCCCAGCTCTTTCAGGTCTGCAAGGCACCTCTTACGGTTTTCCGGAGAAAGCTCCGGGGGGTGTATCTTTCTGTAGTGGTCATTATTTGCCGTTTCGTGCCGGAGCAGATACCTGTCTGCGCCGGCTTTGCGGTATTTTTCGTAGCTCTCCCTGCTTTTTTCCCCGATTGAAAGGGTCACTGCGCAGTCGGGGAACCTTTCCTTTATGCGGGAAACGATGTCAACTATCCGCTCGTCGGTGTACCAGCCGTCCTCGCCGCCCTGCAGTACAAAGGTACGGAAGCCAAGCTCGTGACCCTTTTCACAGCACTGCAGTATCTGCTCCTCCGTGAGCCGGTACCGCTCCGCATTTTTGGCACTGCGGCGAATACCGCAGTAGTAGCAGTCGTTTTTGCAGTAGTTGGTAAACTCTATAAGTCCACGCATATAGACCGCCTTGCCGTATATTTTTTCACGTACCGCCCGTGCCTTTTCAAAAAGGTACTCATCGTCCTCGGGAGTGTGTCCCCTGATGATCTCGGTGTACTCGTCCTTCGTGAGGATACGGTCTTTTTCCAGCTTGTCAATAAGTTCGGTTATCCTGCTCATCAGACACCTCCTACACTTTTGAATATATGGTCTTGACAGTGACGCCGTCGATGGCTCCAAGCTTTCCGGACACAGCGCTTATAACGTCCGAAGGAGCGTCCACCGCCACGCTTATTATTGACACGTTCTTTTTTTCGTAGGGTATACCCATCCTGCCGATTATGTACTGACTGTATTCGTGGAGAATACCGTTGAGCTTTTCCGCCGCTTCGGACTTTTCCACGATAATGCCTATCATAGCCACTCTTGTTTCCATATCAAGTCATTCCCCTTTCCAAGAAATAACAAAAAGCCTGCTGACGTACTGACAGCAGGCATAATATCCCATAGTAAACCTATCATAGCCTTTCTCCTCAGAAAACCCGCAAACAGCCATTTGCACAAGGACAGCCCCTCACACAAACCCGTCCGGAACCACTTCGGAAGTCAGTACAGATATTTATTTTATTGTTTATTGACAGTTCACGGTCGGAATAGCCATTTAGAGGCACCCTTCCGCTTACTATTATCAGTATAGCATACTTTTTTGCAGAATGCAAGATGTATTAAAAAAATTTACAAATTAGTATGCATCACCTGAAATACATATAAAGCTGACATTTCAGCATCCCGTTGTAAAGCTTCCTCCGCTTGTCAGCAGGCTTGCCGAATATCTTTTCAAACTCCTCATGGGGAGAAATGACAAGGCAGGGACTCTCCTTATCCGCATTAAACCGCTGTCCCATGATCTCGTAAAGCTTCTCCGCCTCTTTCAGCTCCAGCAGACGCTCGCCATAGGGGGGATTGCAGATCGTTATAGTCCCGGACTCATTTTTGTAGTCCCGGATGTCCGCCTGCTTTATCTGTATCCGCTTGTGTATCCCCGCCTTGCGGCAGTTTTCCTGTGCCAGAGCCACGCACTCCGGGTCGATATCGTATCCGTATGCCATGAAGTCCGTTCCCTTTTTTATGGAGTCCATAGCGTTCTGACGCTCCTCCGTCCAGACCGAGGATGGCACCCATCCCCATTTTTCGGAAGAAAAACTCCTTTTCAGACCGGGAGCGATGTTCAGAGCCTTGTATGCCGCCTCGATAAGTATGGTGCCGCTTCCGCAGAAGGGGTCGCAGACCGTGCTGTCGCTGCGGACTCTTGCAAAGTCCACCATGCCCGCCGCAAGAGTCTCCTTTATGGGAGCCGCATTGGAATTCCGTCGGTACCCTCTTTTGTGCAGACCTGCTCCCGAGCTGTCCAGATATACCGTCACATGATTTTTAAGTATGCTGAACCTTATGAGATATGTGTCCCCCGTCTCCTCAAAATAGCTTATGCCGTACCTGCTTTTAAGACGCTCCACAGCGGCTTTTTTTATGATGGACTGGCAGTCCGGAACGCTGTGCAGCTCCGAGTTCAAGGAATATCCTTTCACCGGAAAGCTGTCCTTTTCCCCGATATAGTCCTCCAGAGGGATGGCTTTCACCCCCTGAAAAAGCTCCTCAAAGGTGACAGCGTCAAATTCCGCAAGCTGCACAAGCACTCTCTCCGCCGTGGAGAGCCACAGATTTGCCCTCACCAGCACAGAGATGTCCCCTGAAAAGGACACCCGCCCGTCAGTAACGGAAATATCCTGTCCCCCTATTTTTGAAGCCTCAAACTTAAGCACGCTTTCAAGCCCGAAATGACACGGGCAGGCTATTCTTATCGTATCCATATCAATATCCTTTGCATTTTAGTAAAGCCGCAGAAAGGCGCAGCCTTTCCACGGCTTTGGTTTATTCATTAGCTGTTTCCTCGGTATTTGGCTGTGTGTGATGTCCGGCACAAATATCAGGAATATTTGTGCTCTTGTAGTATCCTGTTGCACCCGTAGGACAGGTACCGCTTGCAAGAAGTCCTGTAGTTGTGCAGTAGTAAAGCTCCTGTACCTCGGGACACTCAGGGAACTCCTTGCCCTCCTCTGCTTCTGCGATATCTCCGAAGATATTCTTCCAGAGCTGCGAGGAGCTGTAGTATGTTCCTGTGGGGATCTCCTTTGGTATGGAGTATCCGTACCACACTCCGCTTACATAGTCGGGCGTACATCCCACAAAGGCAAGGTCATGCCAGTCCTGGGACGTACCTGTTTTTCCGATAAGGGGTGTATTTACAAGCTTTGCCGCACGTCCTGTACCGTTAGGACCTTCAATAACGGTCCGCATAAGCTTGTTCATAACATAAGCTGTCTCCTTGCTTATAGACTGGATAGGAGTGTACTTGTGCTGCAGTACTACCTTGTCCTTTGCGTCCAGTACCTGAGTGTAGGACGTAGGAGTGTAATATTTTCCTCCGTTTCCGAAGGGCTGATACGCCGCTACCAGCTCTCTCAGGGTAAGACCCTCTGTAAGGGCGCCTACCGAAAGAGGAGCGATGTCCGCATCGGCAGCAGTAAGAGTGGTTATCTGGAAACGGTTCTGCAGGAACTCAAACACCGCCTGCGGGGTCTCCCGCTCAATAAGCTGGGCAGGGACAGTATTAAGCGAACGCTGCAGAGCCTGGAAGGTGAAGTATCCGCCGTAGTCCCAGCTTCTGGAGTTGTAGTTGTATGGCCACTTACGGGGAAGTCCCGTCTCCTCGTCTATGATCTCTGTGTCCAGAGGCTTATTGGTAAAGATGGTCGACCATGTATAATAGTCGTACTCCATGCCGTATCCGTAGGATGTGATGGGCTTTATGCAGGAGCCGGGGGAACGCTTTGAACGGGTAGCGTTGTTCCATATATTGGAACCCTGCTTTTCACCGATAGCGCCCACAACAGCCTTGATATTGCCATTGTAGTCCATAACGATGAATGCGGACTGGGGAGGGTCTGCAAGAACTGTCTCGGAAAATGTGGTATAGTCCTTGTACTTTGCCTCAATAGCCTTCTGCATATTTATGTCAACAGTGGTGTACACCTTGTATCCGCCGTTATAGAGCTTGTTGCTGGCTTCGTCCTGATCTATGCCGTAAAGATCCTGAAAATCAGAGATAACGTCATAAATCACCATATCAACGAACCAGTCCTGAATGTCGCTCTGGCTTTCCCCGTCATCATTTTTGGCATTGGGATCCACAAAAACGATCTTCTCCTTCAAAGCGTCCTCATACTGTCTTTTCGATATGCAGGCGTTTTTGTACATCTGCCAGAGAACGGTCTTCTGTCTGTTCAGATTAAGCTCTTTTCCTGTCTTGAACTCTCCGTCATCATCCTTATGTCCTCTTGCGAAGGGGTTGAAGTTTTCGGGGTTCTTTGGGATCGCCGCCAGACAGGCTCCCTCTGCAATGGTAAGCTCGGAGACATCCTTGCCGAAATATTTCAGGGACGCCGCCTGTATCCCCGCCGTACTGCCTCCGAATCCGATATAGTTAAGGTACGCTTCAAGGATAGTAGGCTTGGTCTGATACTTTTCCAGAGCTGCGGAGCGGAAGATCTCACGCATCTTTCTGTCCCACTGTGCCTCATCGTCTCCCGTGACGTTCTTTACAAGCTGCTGGGTGATGGTAGAACCGCCCTGACGTCCTCCGAAAAAGTCAAGGAACTCGTTAAGGAAGGCGGTGAAGGTACGCTTCCAGTCAACTCCTGCGTGCTCGTAGAAACGCTCGTCCTCGGTGTATACAAAGGCATCCTGGACGTGCTGAGGTATCCTGTCGATGGATACAGGGATTCTGTCTGCATTCCTGCTTATGCTTGCCAGCTCCACCAGCGCATCATTTTCGTCATATGCGTATATGAAGGTGGTGTAGTCAAGGTCAAGATCGGAAAGAGTGATATCAATGGCTTCCTGATCCACAAACTGCAGTACATACACTGTAAGAGCCGCAGCTATAATGGAGCCTGTGATTATTACGATAAGAATAAGAGAAAGAATCGTAGTACCGATAACAATGAGGGTCCTTTTTATTGGATTTACCTTCCTCTTTTTCTTATTTGCCTTTTTAGAACTGCCATTTTTAGGGGCTGCCTTTTTAGAACTTGTTTTTTCGGGAACCGCAGTTTCAGGGCTTATTATTTCAGGAGATGCCTTTTTCTTCCCTATATTATCATACATATTTTCAGAAGTCTCCTTTCGATATAATCAGACTATGGACTATAGCAGTCACATAATAATATAAGAATCAAATCCAAGACTCATAAAGGCAGATATCGTGTCGCTGAAGTCCGCCTGTGAATAGTCAGCCTGTCTTACAACGGGAACTATGGTCACGCCCTCTGCAAGACGTTTTATCTCATAGAAGACTGTATACGCTCTGTCATAGGCAGAAAGCTCCGAAAGAGCTACCTCCTCACTGCCTATCACCGCTGTTTTTGCAAGCTCGGACGGCATATAGGATATTGCAATGGTCTTTGCGGTCAGCTCAGCGGGCTTGAACGCCTCTGCGGTGCCGTCAAGTATCCCTGCAGCGGGAAGCATGGTTATGGCGGAAGCTCCGTTCTGCTCAGCTGCGCCCGTTGCAATATTGGAAATATTTACAAGAGCCTTATATCTGTCCGCAGACTTGACGATGTCTCCGATAATGTTAAGATCGGAATTTCTGAAAGGCGGGAAAGCCACACCGTCAAAGATAATATATTCATACCCCGAGGAGGATATCTCATTGGCAAGATATGCCGCATAGCTCTGGGTATTGGTATCAAAGGGAGAAAGCCAGGGCTTTCCGCCGCTTGCAACATTGTTGTCCAGCCATGTGGAGGTCTCGCCTGCAAAGTGATAGGAGCCGTCCCTGTTTTCACCGTATCGGTTATTGTCCTCCAGAAGATTTATCTTTGCGATGGGGATAAAGCCTGCGGCTTTTATTATGTCGCATATCTGCACAGCGTACATTTCGCCAACTATTGCAGCTTCATCACTCTGTGCCATTTCCGAATCTGTCTGGTAATATATCTTTCCGCCCTTGTCCTTGAGCGTAGCTATCACGGCGGTGTATCCGCTTTCCTTTGCAGAGTTCAGAGCCGCCGTTAAGGTGTCGGTATTCTTAAGAGCCGAAACAGGGAGGGTATATGCTGAAAATCTCACTTCTTTTTCCGAAGGGTCTGTGCTGCCGTCCGTATCCGCGTCCTCACCGTCGTCGGAGATAAGACTGTCTCCTTCTGCGTCGTCATTTTTTGCTTCAGCAGCAGGCGGAGTCCAGGGCTTGGGATCCTCAGCCACAGAGGTATCCCTGTCGGTAATATATTCATATATAGGTCTTGCCACGCTGTATCCTACGAAAACCAGCAACCCAATTATAATGACAGCCAGCAGTGTCTTAAAAAATTTCTGAACCTTTCTTTTTCGGTTGCCTGCGTTAGTCCGGTAAATTTTTCTGCCGACGCGGTTTGTCATATTTTTTCAGTCCTTTCATCAATAATTGAGTGCGTGACCCGAAAGCCCCCAGAAAGCCATGCCCAGTATCCCCATATATATCATAAGCAGAGGATACCCCCGAAATGCATAGGGGACCTTCTCGGAATACAGTCTGTCGTAAATAATAGCAGTAATATATATCGCCAGGACAAATCCCAAGCCTATGCCCGTCCCGTGGAGGAAATAATCTCCGAAGGTAGTGCAGTATTTGGAGATAAGGAACATGGAGCCCAGCACTGCGCAGTTGAACGCCGAAACATGGATATATTTCCGCATCGCCATAAACAGCTTCGGAGCAAATTTCCACATACAAAGCAGCGTCACAACGTATACAAAGCCAAGTATCAGCGTATAAACAAGGGGTACGTAAATATAACTGTTTTCGCTGAAGCTGAATATCCTGTCTGCCAGATAGGTCAGTATGCTTGTCAGAGCGGTCATGTAGGTAACGCATATACCGAAGCCCACAAGATTTTTCCGTTTCCGCGCGGCAACCAGCAGAGTGCTTGTCCCCAGCGCCCGGCAGAATACCGTATTTTCAACTATCACTGCGGTAAATGCCGTCAGCATTATATTTTTTATAAATTCCATAAAATCAACCTTTTACTTTCTGATGTTACCGATCCGCAAATTCCGGAGTTATTTCAAAACTATACAGCGGTATGCCCGCGGGGGCTCCCCGCCTCAGCCTTGCCAACTCTTTTGATGGTCAGGAGGACTACTCTGAGCAGAGCCGCCATGAGCCCTAAGAGGATAAATCCGCCGAAGGGAGTCGCAAAGCCCGAAAATACCACAGGCATACCGATTATCCTTCCGCAGACGGTGCCGCTTCCGATGATCTCCCTTATCAGACCATAAAGGAGCACAGCCGCATCGTATCCCAAAATGCAGAATATCATGTCAAGGAGCATATGTCCCTTGGATTCCTGAAAGAATATGGTCTCCGAACGGGAAATTATCATTCCGTTTGCAATAAGCAGGGGAAAAAATATACCCATTGCGTTTATCCCGTCAGGAATAAGATAGCTGAGCAATATCGCCGAAGGCACATATACCAGTGACCCGATAAAGGTATACATTATTATCCTTATGGTATAGACTATATTTTTCGGCACAAATGAGGACACAATCAGCGTGAAGAAGGTTATCACAGAAAACGCAGCCGCCAGAGCCAGCGCATTCATAAAGCTGTTTCCTATTACTACCACAGGGGCTATTACCATTCCGCTGACTAAAATGGGATTCTTCTTCAGCAGACCGTTGAATACTATATTTTTAAATGTTATCTCATTTTCGCTGTTCATTGCCGCGCTCACTCTCCCCTTCGTTATTATCGTTAAGCAGGTCAATAGTTTCCGCTACGTGCTTTATGGGCTTGCTGAACCTTGAAAATATGCCGCCCTTTTTACTGAGCATCCACGCAAAGGAAAGTGACCGTCTGTTAAGCTCTATCCCCACAGGAGCGGCAAGTATGACCGCATAGACCACCGCATTTTCCGCACTTGCATAAAACTGGAAAAGCGCCGTAAGGACACCTGCCGTTATCCCGTAAACAAGTCTGGAGCTTTTTGTCTTGGGCATGGTGATGTAGTCGCAGGAAAGGAATATGATCCCGAACAGGAACATCCCTCCCGAAAAGAAATAAAGCAGCGCCATAAAGTCAAATTTATAGTGTATCAGAGCTATGAGCCCAGCCGACAGAAGCTCCGCAAAGAAAGCTATGGCCGATATGGACTGTCTGAGCATCAGGAAAGCAGCGGCGACCACAAGCAGCAGCACAAATCCTGTCCCCATAGGACCGCTGAATTTTCCGATAAGTATATCCATTACCGAAACAGAGGAGGTCTCCGTCAGCAGGAACGTCCTTGTCATGGACTGGGAGAGCAGGCTTTCCGATACCATAGGTGAGATCGGCAGCTTTGAAAAGGGGCTTGGATAATGCAGCATACTGTCCGGAAAGCACAGCGCCGTAAAAAGGAACCCTGCCGCAGCCGCGCTGAATATCTCACAGCCGTGACCTCCGAAAGCGTGCTTTGCAATAACTATGGCAAACACAGACGCAGAGACCACCGCAAAATAAGGCGCAGACGCCGACATCATAAGTCCCAGCGTAAGACCCGTCACCAGAGCGGACAGATCCTTTTCAGAGGACTTCCTTTTATTTGTCCGCATATGAAGGCAGATAACATCGGTGAGACAGCAGGTCACAACTGAAAGAACTATCACAATTGCACCCCGCATCCCGTAATAATAGACCGATACCGCCGCCAGTACGAACAGAACTATAAGCATATCTGTCATTACAGAAATTTCCGTTTTGTTTGTTGACAACATTCCGAACTCCTTTTATCGTATCAGACTTTCCGCTGCCGCGCGCATATCATCGGCGCCGAACAGATAAGAGCCTGCCACAAGGACATTTGCCCCCGCATTTTTGACCTGCTCTGCAGTGGACCCATTTATTCCTCCGTCCACCTCTATAGGGGTCTCAAGACCGTTTTCTGTCAGTATTTTTCTAAGCTCCCTTATCTTGTCCAGCATTTCGGGAATGAACCCCTGTCCTCCGAAGCCCGGCTCCACAGTCATGACCAGAAACATATCCGCTTCTCTGATATACGGGAACAGCTCCTTTGCAGGGGTCCCCGGCTTTACAGCAAGTCCTGCTTTTTTGCCGCAGGAGTGTATTTCTTCGATAGTCCTGTGCACGTCCGACCCTGCCTCTGTGTGAAAGGTGATGATGTCCGCGCCGCAGGAAGCGAAGTCCTTTATATATCTTACAGGGTCATGTATCATAAGATGGACGTCCAGGACGCCTTTTGCAATACCTGACACCGACTCAAGGACTGGCAGTCCGTAGCTTATATTGGGGACGAACATACCGTCCATAACGTCGAAATGTATATATTCACAGCCTGCATCCTCAGCGTTTCTGATGTCCCGTCCCAGATTGCAGAAATCCGCACTGAGTATGGAAGCAGAAGCAATATTTCTCACAAAGACCCTCCTACAATTACAGACAGGGACTTGTCCCCCTGCCGATTACAGCACATAAAAATAATCATACATTATCATTATATTATATTTCTCAGAAAAAATCAAGGTCAAATGCCAAAAATCTGACATTTGACCAAATCTATGATCATACAGGCATAAACAATATATGCATATGGCAAAGCTCCCCTACGGGCAAGGAGCGCAGACCCCTTGCCACTCTGCCGCACAAACCGATATTACCTGTTAATTCAGTTTATGCGGCTGGGGGAAAAAAGTGCCGGAGGCGATGGGCGATAAATTATCATTTACAAGGCTGAGCCTTGACCCTTATCTACCCCCAATTATAGA
>JAFLUI010000129.1 GCA_022508825.1 Oscillospiraceae bacterium | reverse complement strand
ATTTGCCTCCGAGTTTTGCTGCGCAAAACATCGGGCGGTCAAGGCTCAGCCTTGTTAACAAAAAATTCTTTATTTTATATATTGACAAGTTTCGCTTTCAGTGATATAATGTACTTTAGTGCTATAAATCTTAAAATCGCTAAATCGCAAATTGAAAGGAAGTATATATTATGGCAAATCAAAAGGGCGACCTTATATCATACAGACCCGATATAAAGCTGCTGGACGCAACGATAAGAGACGGAGGTCTTGTAAACGATTTCAGGTTCTCTGACGAGTTCATAAAGGCTCTTTACAAAACAAATGTAAAGTCCGGAATAGAGTACATGGAGTTCGGATACAAAGCATCCAAGGAGCTTTTCAAGACCGAGGATTTCGGAAAATGGAAATTCTGCGACGAGGAGGATATCCGCGCAATAGTAGGGGAGAATGACACAAACCTTAAGCTCACTGTTATGGCAGACGTGGGACGCTGCGATTTCCGCAAGGATATCATTCCAAGAAGCGAGAGCGTTATCGACATGATACGTATTGCAACATATACTTATCAGATGCCGGGTGCTCTTGAAATGATAGAGTACTGTCACGATCTTGGCTATGAGACCTCTGTAAATATCATGGCTATCTCATCAAGCCGTGAGGAGGATGTGAGAAAATCGTTGGAGCTTGTGTGCAATAGTCCTGTTGATGTTATTTATATCGTGGACAGCTACGGCTCACTCTATCCTGAGCAGATGCGTGAGCTTGCAAATCAATATATCACTGCAGCAGAGGCAGTCGGAAAGAAAGTCGGACTGCATATGCACAATAATCAGCAGCTTGCCTTTGCAAACACCATCGAGGGTATTGCCTGCGGAGCGAGCTTTGTTGACGCTACAATGAGCGGAATGGGCAGAGGCGCAGGAAACTGCTTTATGGAGCAGATGCTGAGCTTCCTGAAAAACCCGAACTACAAGCTTACTCCCACACTTAAATTTATTGAGAAGTATATTAAAGAGGAGCGGGAAAAGGGCTCTGTATGGGGCTACGATGTGCCTTATATGCTTACGGGAGCCTTCAACCGACACCCCAGAGCTGCTATTGCGTTCATAAAGGAGCAGAAATCCGATTATGATGCGCTCTATCAGGATCTGCTGTACGAGATCAGCTAAGCAAGGCGGCGCCCTGCACGATTATCTACCCCCACCGTCAAAATGTGTAAATAATTTAAATTGCAAAGCCCCCTATCAAGGGGGCAATTTATTTTGCAGCGAATTTTATTTTGGTATTATTACATCAAGTCAAAATGTCAGCGGTACCTTTTAGGAATTTCGATAGGCACGTCATATCCGATCATTTTCAACGCTTCGGGAATGATCCTCATGCCGTCCTTAAAAAAATTCCTGAATTTTTTTATCCTTTCTTGTAACGCTGCTGTAGCTTTCCGGACAGACAAACGTCCAGTCCGCGCCGCTTTTGTCCACCACCAGACGAAAATATTTATCAATATCGGTATCCGGGAAACCGGCTTTTTTCAGGAGTATATGATGGTTTGCAGCTTCGTCTATCTGACAGGCAATAAGTCTCTCGCCGTCAAAGGAGACAAGCACAAGCAGAGGCTCGTCTTCATTTACTGCTGTCTGAAATTTTTCTTCATTTGGGTATTTTATTATTTCCATAATGATCTTCCTTTAACCTATTATCCAAGTCTTGAAAGCTGTATCCTGCCGCGTTCCCTGTCAATGATGACCGCTGAGGAGTGGGGATGATTAAAATTAAGCACCGCGTCCAGAACATATATCTGTGTAGCTGGTTCTGCACCATTTCTCCAGAAAATTTTTTCCCAATAAACATCCAAAGCGTTATTGCCGGAGTCATCCTTTTCGTCTCCGATAGTGTACCGGTCTGAAGCGGCGGCGTATTCCTCAAATGGAATAATATACTGAGCCTGAGAGGCAAATTTATTTTCATACTCTGCGGCAGTTTCGGGGGAGGTGATAAAGCAGACGCTGTAGTGTCCCGTTCCCTGCATAAGGCTTGGGATATATTCAAAATAATAATCACTTTGGACGTCATCCCGGAAATCCGGAAACCAGTCCGGTTCTTTGACGTTCTGATACAGACCGGTATAAAATTTCTGAAAGGGATACTGCCATATCATTCTTGAACGTATCGTCAATGTGGGCATACTGAACATGAAAAATAATATGAGCATTAATGCCATACTGCGTCCGAGAATGTTTGTTACTATCCTGCGGGCATTCATTTCGCCTGTGTTTCTGATTATCCCTACGAGAAAACAAATAACTGCCGCGATAAGAAATTTTGCGTCTGCTGTCAGTATAAAGCATATTATTTCAAGCAGTGTTGGAACGAGAAAAAACACCACGACTTCAAGTGATATTTTTTTGTATCGTGGGGTGTTACTCATCAAAATTCTCCTTTGCAGAATATTATTTTGTTCCGCTGATAAATACAGTAGTTGCAATACGAAATTCCCAGCTTTTATTTCCGCTTTCATATTGCTGTATCCGATCATCAAATCTGCGGTTTATCATATCGATCAATGTCTGATATTCCGTTTCGCTGAGGGCATCGGGAGCCATCCTGTATGCTTTTTCTGCGCTGCTGAGTTCAGAAACTCTGTCATTATTTATCTGCGCTTTTGCGGTTTCATCATCGATATTATCGCAGTCAGGAGCATAAACTACCGAAGCCATTGCGTCTATCCCTATATTACTGAACCCATGTGCTTCCAGATAGGAAAAAAATTTTTCTTTTCTGTCTTCGTATCGTTTGATATTGCTGTTAGGATTGTGTGACGCTGCTTCCCATACCTTATCAAACAGCGCCTTTTCCTCGCAGCCATCGGTAGGTATCCATTCTTCCGGCTTGGAGCCTCTTTCATAAACACCCATGATTATCATTCTTCCGCCCGGTCTAAGCACCCGGTACTGTTCGCTTACGAATTTTTCAGGGTCACAGAAATTTATCACGGTATGAGAATAACAAGCATCGAAGGAATTATCCTCAAAGGGAAGCCGGGTCGCATCTCCTGCGATAAAATTGCAGCGGAGACCCAGCTCCTCGGTCTTTTTCTTAGCATAATCAATGTGTCCGGTGTCAAAATCAATACCCGTAATTTTTGCGTTCGGAAGCTTTTCCTGTAAAAGATGGCAAAGGAGACCTCCTGCGCATCCTACTTCGAGGATATCCATTCCGTCACGCAGCTGCATAATGTCTGTCAGCTTATCAATATTTTTATTGTTGAATTTTAATGCCCGTGACAAATAAAGCTCCTCTGTTTTCTGCACATACTGAGACCAGTAAGTATTCATTTTTACACTCTCCGTTAAAAATATTCAGCTGATATCCGCCATTTCAAGATAGAGATTTCCGTACTGAGCGATGTAATCCTTGCGTCCCTGCAGATTGTCTCCCAGAAGCAGATCGAACTTTTCTGCGGTGGCATTGACATCGGTGGGGGTAATTTTTATCAGACGTCTTGTGTCCGGATTCATTGTGGTAAGGGACATCATCTCCGGGTCGTTTTCTCCAAGTCCCTTGGAGCGGTCTATCTTGTATTTCTGGTCGCCGATCATGCCGAGAATATCCGCCTTTTCCTTTTCATCGTAGGCAAAATATGTCCTGTCCTTTGTGTTGATTTCAAACAGGGGAGTCTCTGCAATATAGACGTATCCCTGATCTATCAGCGTGGGAGTGAGACGGTAAAGCATTGTAAGGATAAGAGTCCTTATCTGGAAGCCGTCGTAATCCGCATCGGTGGCAATAATGATCTTATTCCATCTGAGATTTTCAATATTGAATGTTGAAAGCTCTTTATTGGATTTGGACTTTACCTCCACTCCGCATCCAAGAACCTTTATGATATCTGTAATAATATCGTTTTTGAATATCTTGTCATAATCCGCCTTAAGACAGTTGAGTATCTTTCCGCGGACGGGAATGATAGCCTGAAATTCCGAGTCACGGGCAGTCTTACAGGATCCGAGAGCAGAGTCTCCCTCAACGATGTAGATCTCACGGCGGGACAGGTCCTTTGTACGGCAGTCCACGAATTTCTGAACCATGTTGGACAGGTCGATGTTTCCCGCAAGCTTCTTTTTAAGATTCTGCTTCGTCTTTTCGGCGCTCTCACGGCTTCTTTTATTGAGTATGACCTGCTCTGCGATCTTGAGGGCGTCGTCGGGATTTTCAATAAAATAAACTTCAAGCTGGTGCTTTAGAAATTCCACCATTGCCTCGTAAATAAATTTGTTGGTGATGGCTTTTTTAGTCTGATTTTCATAGGAGGTCAGTGTGGAGAATGAGGACGAGATCAGCACAAGACAGTCCTGAACGTCCACAAATTTTATCTTGCTTTCGCTTTTCTGATATTTGTTGTTGTTTTTCAGGTAGGAGTCTATCTGAGACACAAATGCGGTCTGGACAGCCTTGTCGGGGACGCCTCCATGCTCAAGAAAGCTTGAATTGTGGTAATATTCTATCTGGGAGACCTTGTTGGAAAACGCCACTGCAAAGGAAAGCTTTACCTTGTATTCCGGCTTGTCGTCACGGTCACGACCCTTTCTCTCGCACTGCCAGAACTGTGGGGGAGTGATAAAATCGGTGCCTACTATCTCGCCGATATATCCTGAGATACCGTTTTCGTAAACATAGGTGTTTTCCTCAAACTTGCCGTCTTCATTCTGAAAGCGGAAAACAAAAGAAATGCCCTGATTTACAACAGCCTGCTTTTTCAGCACTTCCTCAAAATATTCGCGGCTGACATTTATATCGGTGAAGACCTCTAAATCGGGACGCCACTTGGTACGGGTACCGGTCTGCTTCCGCTTGGTGGGTTCCTTTTGCAAACCTCCCACGTTTTCGCCCTTTTCAAAGTGGAGATTGTATTTATAGCCGTCCCGGTAGACCTCTACATCGGTGTATTCGGAGGAATACTGTGTAGCACAGGCTCCCAGACCATTCAGACCGAGAGAATATTCATAGTCTCCGCTTTCGTTGTTCTGATACTTGCCTCCTGCGTAAAGCTCACAGTAAACAAGCTCCCAGTTGTAGCGGTTCTCGGTGGGGTTGAAGTCAACGGGACAGCCTCGTCCGAAGTCCTCTACCTCTATTGAATTGTCCTGATAGTAGGTGATAATGATCTTATCACCGTTGCCGTCACGGGCTTCGTCTATAGAGTTTGAGATTATCTCGAAAATAGAATGCTCGCAGCCCTCCAGACCGTCCGAGCCGAAAATTACTGCAGGACGCTTTCTTACTCTGTCCGCGCCTTTCAGTAAGGTGATACTTTCATTTCCGTAATCCTTTGCTTTTTTACCTGCCACTTTTGTATACACTCCTTAAAAATTAATCTGCCAGTGTAATATTTATCGCTAAATAAGCTTTGGTTATGTGGGTCTCATTTCCGTCAGCATCAATTTTAATTATATGCCTGCCGTTTGAAAAAATTATATCGCCGTTTTCGTCTATATTATAGTCGAGAACGCCTTTTTTTACTGCTTCCTCGCTGCCGTCGGGGGAACGTCTTACAAGGACTCTGCTCAGGGGCATTATTCCCGAAAGCTTGTCCCCCTGAGCTTCGTTTATTTTGCTCAGCTTTTCGGCGTTGATGACATTTCCCTCAATGATAAGCTCCTTTTGTGATTTCTCCCTGAGCCTTGTAAACCCGGCTTTGGGGTCTCCTCCTTTAAGGGATTCACCTCCGTATATTGTGGTAAAGAAATTCAGAAATCCGAACAGTCCCTTTATAAGACGGTAGGGAAACATTATAATATCCTTGAATGTGATTCCGTCCTGTGGCTTTTCTCCGCCATAGGGCTGCTTTATGTAATATAGATTTCCTCTTTTGTCCTCATGTGGATGCAGGAAATCATATTTTTCGTCCGAGACGATCTCAGACATTGTTTTTCTGTCAATGTCAAAATAGGAGATCGACCGGGGACTTGTGGCGGCGACTGCTCCGCTCTGGTTTCTGGCGTATCCTGCGGTAGAAAAATAAATGCCGTTTCTGTTAGCCGCCCAGCTTGGATTTTCTTCGATAGTGTCGCCGTCGGTGTACTCGTCATACCTGCCTTTCATGTCCATGACAGCGATGTGCTGGAACATGGACGGTCCCATACATACAGCCAGCTTGTCGTCTTTTATATCGAATGAACCGAAAAGAAATTCATTTGACGCCCGGACAAGTCCTTCTGCTGTATCGGAGGGATCAAAGCTTCGGTGATAGACGCTTCCCACCTCTTCAAGATTTACGCCGTAGACAAGCTCGTCACCGCAGACTGACAGTCCGGTTATGCGGACAGGATGTTCCTCCGGGTCTATCATGTCGGCTGTATGTGATCCCATAAATCTTGCGCCGGTGCCGGTGGTTTTCCATTCCTTTTTCTGCTGTATGCTCCGCAGGGTCTCCCTGTATTTGTTTATTTTCTCGCAGGGAATCTCCGTCAGAGATTTTTCGCTTTCATCAAAGCTGAAAATTTTATTTTCCGATGAATAAACTATTTTCATGGTATTTTTCCTCTCAATAAATGCTCCTATATCAATTTTTATGCTTTAAAGGACACAGCTGCCCAGCCGTCCTTCTCGCAAATTTCAAGCATGGTGTATCCCTTTGCTTTTACTGCGTCCACAACCTCGTCACATCGTTCAATAATAATTCCGGAAAGAATGAGTATGCCGTCCTTTTTGAGAAATTTTTCAAAGAGAGGGGACATTGCAATAAGCACATCCGCAACAATATTTGCAGTGATGATATCGTAGCCACCGCCCAGCTTTTCGCAGAGAGAATTGCTCTCTGTAATATTTCCGCAGTAAGCTGTGTATTTGCTTTCCGGGATGTTGTTTTTTGCGGCGTTTTCCTTTGCTATCTTTACGCTGTTCTGGTCGATGTCAACAGCGACAGCGGAGTCCGCACCAAGAAGGAGCGCCGCAATGGAAAGGATACCGCTTCCGCAGCCAAGGTCGAGAATTTTTTCTCCCCCCGCAAGATGCTTTTCAAGGAGCTCCAGACAAAGCTGTGTGGTGTTGTGCTGACCTGTGCCGAAGCTTGAAGCCGGGTCTATTTCAAGGACAGTCCTGCCGTCCTTCTGGTCGTAGTCCTCCCATGATGGCTTTATGACAAGCTTTTCTCCAACGTGGAGAGGCTTGAAATACTGCTTCCAGTTGTTTGCCCAGTCCTCCTCACGGACGCTGTCCAGCTCTACTGCAAGAC
>JAFLUI010000128.1 GCA_022508825.1 Oscillospiraceae bacterium | reverse complement strand
GCTTCAAAGATCAATATCCAGCCAAGGATATAGGTTATCATTCTGTAATTCATAAAAAATACCCGTTTATTTCAGAATATCCATGATATCATGAAGCTCGGCGCTTCCCGAAACGATGACTACCGTGTCATCAGGCTCGATGGTGTCGGAGCCGCGGGGAATTACTACCTTTTTGCCACGGAGTATGGCTGCCACCAGAACTCCCTCTCTCAGCTTAAGGTTCATGAGCGGCGTTCCTGTAACGGCGCTTTGCTCCCTTATAATAAACTCCGCCGCTTCTATCTTGCCCTTTATTACCTGATGAAGCTGCTCTACGTTGCTGCCCTGTGCGTTTTTTATGGCACGGACATAACGTACTATCAGATCGGAGGTTATATTTTTCGGATAAATTATAGTGTCAAGATCAAGCTGCTTTATCACGTTCTCAAAATCGATACGGTTTATTTTAGTTACCAGCTTTGCACTTCCCGTACTGTGAGCAAAAAGGGACAGAAGGATATTTTCCTCGTCCAGATTTGTAAGCGCCACAAACGCTCCAGTCTGCGCAAGACCCTCTTCCAGAAGCACCTCCTGATCGGAAGCGTCGCCGTTTATTACCGTAACGCTGCTTCCCCACAGAGCACACAGCTCGTCGCTTCTCTGGGGGTCTTTTTCGATTATCTTCACAGAAACGCCGTCGTCTACCAGGATATCGCACAGGTAATGTCCGATCTCTCCTCCGCCAACGATCATAGCGTCCTTAACAGACTTCGACTTGTAGTTGATCTTCCTGAAAAAGTCGTTGACCTTTTTGGGAGAAGCTATTATTGAGATAACATCCCTCTCTTCAAATACAGTGTTTCCGTTTACTATGTACGCCTCGTCGCCCCGCTCCAGAGTGCAGACCAGAACGTCACAGTCCAGCTCCTTTGACAGATCCTTTACTGCCACTCCCACAAGCGGCGAGCCTTCGGGCACCTTAAGCTTTATAAGCTCTACCCTGCCCCTGCAGAAGGTGTCGATGTTTATTGCCGACGGAAAGCGCAGTACACGGGCGATCTCCTCTGCCGCCGCCTGCTCCGGGTTGATTACCATTGCAAGACCCAGCTCGTCTTTCAGGAAGGGAGCCTCGCTGCTGTACTGAGGACTTCTTACTCTTGCGATAGTCTTGCAGTTGTTTCCTGCCTTTCTTGCAATAAGACAGCAGAGCAGATTAAGCTCATCCGAGCCTGTGACCGCGATCATAAGATCAGCACGCTCTATCCCCGCCTCCTGCTGTACAAGATGGGTGGCGCCGTTTCCGGTCACGCACATAACGTCCCATTTTGAGGACACGTCGTTGAGCTTTTTCGCGTCCGTATCAATAACGGTTATATTGTTTCCCTGTTCGTTCAGCTGCTCTGCCAGAGCCTCTCCGACCTTGCCGCAGCCGATTATAATAATATTCAAAGGCAGTCCGCCTCCTTTATAGGATATATTATATACCATCGGATGGCAAATGTCAAGGGATTTCCGGTCTTATCAAAGACATTGAAAAATTGTATAAAAAATACAGAATCATGTTTGGCAAATTGTAATATCCGACAAATTTGTATAACAGCTATTGACAAATATGTCGCGGCGTGATATACTCATGCCATGATATATGTCGCGCCGTGACATATCACAGCGTGACAGGTCACAGTAAACAGGTAAGGAGGCTTTTTATTGAGCGATCTTGAAAAAATAAAAAAAGCATATCTGCCAATGACAGAAACAGCATTCTATATCCTGCTGTCACTGAGCGAGCCGAGACACGGCTACGGCATTGCAAAATTTGTGTCCGAGCTGACAAACGGCAGAATCAAGCTAGGCTCCGGCACCATATACGGAACGCTTACAAAAATGCAGAGGGATCACCTTATAGCCATTTTCGACGACAGCGACAAAAGAGTGGTCTACGAGATCACCGACAGCGGCAAAAGCATACTTAATGCCGAGATAGCCAGAATAAAGCTGATCTATTCCGACGCTGTTTCTCAGGAAAACAAATTCATTGCCCAAGAGGAGGGGTCAGAATGAAAAAATTTTTTCCATTATGGTATATTGATATCATAAAGACTGAAAATAAGCTTTCACAGCTTTCCGAAAAGGGACTTCACATGACGGGACTTTCGTACTTCATGGGAATTTTCAGCTTTGAAAAAGGGGAAAACAAAAAAGAAAGATACCGTATCTGTCCTGCCAGGGGCTGCGGAGGTGAACCTCCAAAGGGACTTGCGGCAGGCGGCTGGGAAAAGGTCTGCGGAGGGAAGAATTACTATGTGGTAAAAAATGCAGATACCAATGCGGAAAATGTTCCCTCCTATTCAAAATGGAAAACCTATAACCGGCTCTCACTTTACGCTGCGTTTATGTTTTTCAGCTTCACTCTGGGACTGCTGCTCAGCTCCGTAACGAGACTGCTTGACAATATCGGCACAGGAACGGCTGCCATCACAGATTCGGATATCATTGCGCATTTGCTGATATTTGCTGTCGGTCTGATACCTGCGGCAAGACTTTTCATAAGCAACAGACGTCTTGCAAAAACAGACACCGATCTTGAGCTTAAAGGAAAGGTCATAAAAACCGTTCCGGAAGAAAATTTTTTATACACTCCAAAAGAGGAAAAGCAGATGCTTAAAGACGGCAGGATGATGAAAAAATTCCCTCTCGGCTGGTTCTACGCTCCCGACAGGGTGGAGGAAATGGTGGAAAAGCTTGCGGCGGAGGGCTGGAAATTCTATCGCTTCAATCAGCTTGGCACAGTGTTTTATTTCGTAAAGTCCGAGCCCTGCAAATTAAAAATTGTTGTAGACTATCAGAACGAGGCAAAGGACGAATATTTCCTTAACGGCAAAGACGACGGCTGGAAGCTGGAATTTACTTCGGTCAGCAGACTCCAGTGCTTTGTTGTGTGGTCAAAGGAATATGAGGGAGACGAAGCTCCCGAATTTTACAGTGACGGCGAAACAAAGCTGAAACACGCAAGACGCATGGCATACACCTTCGGCACTATGCTGACATTATTTGCGCTCATGATGATATTTTCCCTCTCTATAATGGCGATTGATTTTATGACGGAAAGTATGGCGATGTTTGTGTATATAGTTCTGCTGTTTATGCTGGTCATGATCGAGTGCGGGGTCTTTGCCTCCAGAGCAATAGGCTATTACATAAGGACGAAACGCATATATAACAATAAAAAATAAGGAGAAATGATATATGGAAAATTACGATCTTCCCGGAAACGGTCTGCCTGAACAGTATCAGCAGTATCAGCCGCCGGTAAATAACGGTCAGGACATAACACAGGACCCGGTGATGCTTCGGAAAAGGATCAAAAAAGGATACGGCTGGACAGGTCTTTCAATGATATTGCAGTTCGTTTTTATGATGACAGTATCAATAATAGCTTCTATTATATATTCCACTGTAATGACAGCAGGATTTATGGCGGAGAATCCGGGAGCATCACAGGCACAGCTTATGGAATTTGCTCAGGAGCTGTCCCAGAGTGTCACCACAGACATAAAATACAACAATATTGTAAACACTGCCGCATATCTTATTGCAAATCTTTCGGCGGCAGCAATAGGAATAGCTGCTGTCAAGGCGTTCAGGACAAAGGAGCTTTTCGGAAAGTCAAGGCTGAGCGCAAAATGGATAGCTGCCGGAGTCTTAGGCGCGCTTGGGATACAGGCAGTCTCCATGTTTATACAAATAATAATGATAAAACTCACCGGACTGATGGGTATAAGTGAGCAGGCAGCTTCAATGGTAAGTATGTCGGATGATATTCTGCTGAATATCCTGATCCTGTTCTATTTTGTCATTGTCGCACCTGTAACAGAGGAATTTCTTATGCGGGGCATGATAATGAATTCTCTTGCTCCGGTGAACAGAAAATTTGCGCTTATTGCTTCCGCTCTGCTTTTCGGAATCATGCACGGAAACTTCAATCAGATGTTCAACGGCTTCCTGCTGGGACTTATCTTCGGATATATCGCTCTGAAAAGCGGTTCAATAATTCCTTCTATTATCGCTCACATGACAGTCAATGCAAATGTTATGTTCTGCACATATGTGTATGAGTATAAGGTTCTTGAAGCATCAGGTGAGGACGCTGCTTCCACGTTTGAATTGATTCATTTTGCGGTATTTATGGTAATAGGAATTATCGCACTGATATTTTTCCTGAAAAGAAACGGGAAGATAGTCTCCGAAGATATGGTCACTCCGGAATATTCTTACGAGATCGCACCGACAGAAGCAAAGAAGCTTACCTGGGGACTGCTTGCAAAATGTCCGTCTGTATGGATAGTGACAATTATTTATCTGTTGATCGCGATTTTCTCAGTGAATGCAGTCTGAATAATACAAAGAGACCGGGCGCTTTCCGCAAAGGGAAAGACGCCCGGTCTTTGTATAGGGAATGTATCAGATGGTAAAATCAAGATTTCTTTCGTCAATGATACGCTTGGATTTGTGCTCGGAGCGGGTGTCAAGACCTCCGTCCGGATGTATCTTTACCTCATAGGGCTTTACGCCGATTCTTGCCTTGAGAGCATCGGATACTCTCTGTGCTGCGGACGCATCGCTTTCGGGATTGTCGGCATTCTTTTCTACCTCAACGGAATATTTGCAGGTGAAGTCCTTGTCAAATACACGAATGAGATACTCGCCTGTGATGCCTTCAAGATCGCGGATAACAGCTTCGATATCGCTGGGGAATACATTTACTGCAGACACGATGAACATATCGTCCTTTCTGCCGTTAATGTGTATCCTGCCGTGAGTTCTTCCGCATTTGCAGGGAGTGTTGTCGATCCAGCCGATGTCCCCTGTTCTGAATCTGATAAGGGGTCTTGCGTGCTTGCGGAGAGTGGTGAAAACAAGCTCTCCCACTTCGCCGGGCTTAAGAATCTCGCCGGTATGTATATCAACAGTCTCAACAAGGATGTGGTTTTCTGCGATGTGGAGACCGTCATGATATTCGCAGTGTGCAGCGCAGGCTCCGAAAATGTCGGACAGTCCGTAAAAGTCGTAAACCTCTGCGCCCCACAGGTCTTCAATAGCCTTTCTTGTTGCATCGATAGAGCCGCCAAGCTCTCCGGCAACGATTATTTTCTTGATAGACAGGTCTTTCTTGGGGTCGATGCCTGCTTTTCTTGCCTTCTCGCCAAGCTGCCATGCATAGGACGGACTGGTCCAGATGACGGTAGGCTGATAGGTCTGGAGAACGAAAAGAAGTCTTTCACTTGGCAGCGTGCCGCCCCAGATACAGAGGGCTCCCAGATTCTGCGCGCCGATAACGTCCGGACCTCCAACATAGAGGGAGAAGTTCAGCGCATGGACGTATCTGTCTGTGGGTCTCATGCCCACCTGCCAGAACCAGCGGCTCTCGGTGTCCTGGAACTCGTCGAAGTCATGTTTTGTAAAGGGGCTCATTGTGGGGACTCCCGTTGAACCGGAGGATGTGGAGATGAACACTACGTCCTCCTCGGGAACGGCGCAGAGCTCTCCAAGGAAGGAGCCAACGCCCTGAGTGTCACGCTGGGTGGTCTTGTTGATGAAGGGGAACTTTTGGATGTCTGCCAGAGTTTTGATGTCCTCGGGCTTTACTCCCGCCTCGTCAAATGAACGCTTGTAATAGGGAGCGTTGTCGTATGCGAATTTTACTATCTCTTTTAAATCCTCAAGCTGCTTCTTTTCCAGCTCTTCACGGGGCATGGTTTCAAGCGCCTCGTCCCAGAATTTATTGTTAGGATCTCTTTTGCTCATTTTCATTTTCCTCTCTTTCGGTAATTTATTCCCTATGCTTTAATTATACACCCATAAAACCTATTTGTCCAATATGCTTTTTGAATACTTAGCTATAACTAAAAGCTATAACTATTAAGGGAAAAGACCTCTGTTCTTAGATAGCTGACCGAGGGAAAATAAAAAGGACAGCCGCATTTATACGACTGTCCTCAACAGTAATACAGCACCGAGCCTATAAACTCAGTCTATTTAGCTTACATTAAACTCTGGCTTTTGTAAATCCCATTCTGCTGTACATTTCTTCGATAGTTTCCTTAGAAACAAAGACACCACCGTATGAGCCGTATCCTCCACTGCACATTTCTATGATCTGATTTATTGCTGCCACTTTCTGCGGATCACCACCGCAGGTTCTGACATGACTTTCACAGAAGCTTTTCAGCTGCTGAAAAAGCTTGGGAGTTACAGGCTTATCCATATTCGCCTCTCTTGCCCAGATACTTTCGGTCTGTGACAAGCTGTTAAATATAGAATCTACGCCGTCCCCGAAATTGGTCGGACGGTTAAGACCGCGCATCATTTCACCGCCCACACCGCAGGCGTCCATTTCATTCAAAGCCTTGAACAGATTACGGAGAGTGATGTTTCCGTCCTCCATGTATTTCTCCATGATCGCACTGCGTACATCTGCCTCTTTCATATTTCCGTAAAGAGCCTCCCGACGGGCTTTCATAACTCTGCTGCTGTAAGCGTCGCCAAAAACCTCTGAAAGCTCATCGTCAAACTTCCTGAGAATATCCCCATATGTATGTTCCTTATTCATGCTGAGATAGTTTATTGCATTCGCCTCATAGAAATTCTTACCATAGCAATGCTGATATTTTTCATAAATTGCTTTGTATATTTCAGCGTCAGTCATACCGGTGAAGTCTTCGGCAGCAGTCATAGCTTCGTAATCCTTGCGGTTTGTCAGGTCAAAGCAGGATTTGCGGTAATCATAACCAAGCTGGATGATCCTATCCAGTTCCTCATCTCCCGTTGGCTCAAAATAATGGAATCTCATATCCTTAATACTGATTCTTTGTATTGAATTTGAATCTGCATAAGGCGTTGGGTTCGCTGCAGCTTCAGCTTGCTTTTCTTCAACAAAATTCTTAAAATTAACAAGATCGTTTTTGTTGAAATTAAGGTTGCTTTTATAACGCATAAGCTGACCCTCAGGGATAAAAGAACCAATTTGATTTAACATAAATATTACCTCCTAAAATTTTTAACAGCTTAATATGCTGTTTTTGTATGTAAATTTACAATTACAGCCAATCACTACACGGTTATAATATTTTCAGCGATTTTAACAATTTCTTCTTTCGGTAAATGTGCATATATACTAAATCCATATCCACTATCGTTCCAAATAAGAGAATTATAAAAATCATCATCAAAACTTTCATAGTAATGATACTCT
>JAFLUI010000127.1 GCA_022508825.1 Oscillospiraceae bacterium | reverse complement strand
CCCCTCGACCCCGCCAAAGGAGCGGCGCCCCTTTGGAAACCCATTATTCGCTACCCCGTAATTTTGCGTTAAATGATAATTTAGATTACTATGCCATGACCAATTCCGCAGAGTGATCCTCACACAGCCGCCATACCTGATATGCAGTGCCCACTCTGGAGGAGTCCGAACTTATCACCGCAGATGTGATCCCCTGCTCCATTGCAGCGTCGATCTCGCCATCAAGACGGTCGTCAAACAGCGACGTATACAAAAGGATACCCTTGCTGCTCCCTTTTTCCGAAAGGACGCCAAGAGGTATCCTTTCGCCTTTATAGTTCCCCTCTGCAAATCTGAACTCAGCCATCTTTGTCTGGAGAGACGCTACATCGGCAGGGTCTGTTATCTCAAACTCGGTGAACACACCGTCAAAACGGCACAAGACCGTGGATTCAAATCCGCATTTGAGAAGCCCCAGCGCGGCGGCAAGCATACCTTCCACTGCCCGCTCGTTTTCCAGTACGTTTTCCCCTCCGCAGGCGTCAAGAACTATGGTCTGCTGTATGGACTCTATCTCGTCGTCCAGTCTGACCATGTATTTGTCCCTTTTTGAGGACAGCTTCCAGTTTATACGGCGGATAGGATCCCCCTCCGCATACTCCTTGTGAGTGTACCCCGGCATTCCGCCGAATCTGGGGACGCCGTCATTTTCCTTTGTCTCCTCGTTGTCGTCGGAAAACTTCGCCGCCTCAGCAGCAGAACGAAGCAGAGGTGCATCCCCCGGTATCTCGGGAACGTCAGGAAAGACCTTTACCTCCCCTATCCCATCAGCGCAGGGCATAGAAAATCTGAAAAATCCCATGAAGTCGTGAAGATATGCGTTTTCCGCGCCGACCTGATACACTCCCCAAACTGCCGCCTTGTATCTGACCTCCACCACCGCTTCGGAACGGGGAGAAACAGTCAGTACGCAGTACTCCTCGCTTCCGTCCTGTTCAAGCCCCTTGGGAGCGATCAGCTTCACCTTTATAGCCGGTATAGGAAAAAAGCTCCTGTTTCTGACGGTGACCCTTAATGTGGCGGTCTCTCTTTTGTACAGCATGGTCTTGTCTATATCCACACTCAACGTTACCCTTCTTCTGTACTTGATTATCAAGGTTATTATCAGGGAAAATATGGGTGCAGCCGCAAAAACATACACAAAGACCCATCCTATCCCTGCGGACATATACAGCCCAAAAAACACCCCAAATCCTATTGCAACAAGATACAGCAGAATTTTTGTTAACATTTCTTTTCCTCTTCCTTGACAATTTATTGCGTTTATGAATTATTTACAGATATTTCGACAATTTAATATTAACGAGTGCTTTTTATTCGTTTGGAACGGGGACGCTTCCAAGTATTTTTTCTATAGCCGCTTCTGGGGTATCATACATTGATTTGCCCTTCGGAGACAGCATAAGTCTGTGTGCAAGAGTGCAGACTGCACAGTCCTTCACATCCTGAGGAGTGATATAGTCCCTGCCGTTCATAAACGCCCACGCCTTTGAGGCTTTGTACAGGGCAATGCTTCCTCTCGGACTGATACCAAGCTTGATGCCCTCGTCATTACGGCTGGCTATCGTTATGGCTACGATGTAATTTTTTACGTTGTCTGCCGCTCTGACCTTCTTCACCTGCTGCTGCAGAGAGACTATATCTTCAATGTTGAGCACCGATGATATGTTCAGGATGGGATTCTCATACTCGTTTCTGTCAAGAATGGCAAGCTCCTCATCTACAGTGGGGTATCCCATGCTTATTTTCATTACAAAACGATCCATCTGAGCCTCAGGGAGGTGATATGTACCGTATGTTTCAACGGGATTCTGTGTCGCCAGTACCATAAAAGGCTTGGGGAGGGTGTATGTCTCGCCGTCTGCGCTGACCTGATGCTCCTCCATGACCTCTAAAAGAGACGACTGAGCCTTTGGTGAGGCTCTGTTGATCTCATCTGCAAGCAGGAAGTTGCAGAAAGCCGCTCCCTTACGGTACTCAAAGCCTCCTGTCTCACGGTTCAGCATGGAAAATCCTGTGATATCCGTAGGCATGATATCGGGGGTCATCTGCACACGGTTGAAGCTGCCGCTCACCGATTTTGAAAGAGCGGCGGCAAGCTGGGTCTTTCCTACGCCCGGAACGTCCTCCACAAGCACATGACCCTCTGTAAGCAGGGCTGCTATTGCCTGACGTATTGCCGTTTCCTTTCCTACAATGACTTTTTCTATGTTTTTTACCAAAATTTCAATTTTCTCGTTCATATTTCGTCTACCTTTCTGTAATATTCGTATCCAGCACCAATGCAGGATTGATAATTATATCCGTGACATCCTGACGCGTCAGGAGCTTTGTCCCGGTTGTGCCCTCTAAAAAGATCTCCTGTGAAGCCTCCACAAGACCGAAGGACTCCTCTAAAACACCCATTATTTCAGGTATCACAACGTTGTCAAGACTGCTTGCAAGAAGGTTTATCGCCAGCAGCGGATTTGTGGTCTCACGGTACTTCTTTGACAGGTCTCCCATATTTTCAAATGCCTTGATAAGACGGTCGAAATACTTCAGACTGTTATCATAAAGCTCAGCGAAGTGCTCACCATGCAGATAAGCGTCCTTGTAGGTCTCCTTGAAGCTGTCACGGGTCTCCCTGACATCGTCCGCCATGGCGTTATAGTCCGCTTTGAGAAGCGATGCGATGTCGCTGGTATTCATATTTCCAAGCACCATATTAAGCGAATCGATGACGCCCGACTCCATCTCCGCAGCAAGCTGTTTCTTCTCCTTAAGCTCGGGACGCTGCTCATTGCGGCTGTACTCGTAACCGTTAAGGAAGTAATGCTCTATAAGAAAGTTCGTGACCGTTGTCTGCTGGTCTGCCGTCAGGGTGAACATGGAGCGAACAGGAAGTCCTGTTCTGTCTGTTGGCAGCAGACCTCCTCTGGTAAACTCGGTTATGATCTCTTCATCCTGATCTGGCGGTTCGGCTTCCGAGACTGCTGTTTCAGGCTCTGTTTCCGTAAATATCTCGGTTATTTCTGTTATTTCCGTCTCAGGCACTGTCGTTTCCGTTATTTCCATTTCCATGGAAATATTTGTCGTTTCAGTCTCCTCGGGGGGAGGCTCCGTCACAGGCGGTTTGGTCTCAAGCACTGTTGTTACAAGGGTTTGACCCTGTTCCTCCAGCTCCTGTGCAGCCTGCTCCTCAGCCTTCTTAAGCTCTGCCTGAAGCTGGTTCTGCATGACCGCTTCTGCCAATGTCTTGTCCCGGGAGGCGACCTCAGCGGCGTAGCTCTCGGTAAACCGTGCGGCGGTCACGACGCTTATCGCTCCTGCCGCAAATATTGCGCAAATTTTCAAAAAATTGATACTGTCCGGCATATGATCCTCCTTTCCGGCAAATTATCGGGAATTTCCGTCAATTTCGGAATGTTATTTTCCTGTTTTATACAGTCTGGTGTACAATTTTGTAATATTTGATGCTTATGCAGACTTCAAACCGGTAAGATCCTTCTTATATGCGGTGAAAACGCAGAAAACATACACCGCAGCGGACACCGCCAGCAGAACGACACACCTAATAAGCTGACTCGTGCCGCTGTTTGATGTCACCGACATATTGAGCAGTCCCAGACCTATCCCCGCAAAGAGGGAGAAAAACAGCGCCGCAGACTCCCGTCCCGTAAGAATAGAGACCAGCATATTCACCGTCCCGCAGAGCATATACAGCAGAAGCACCGAAACAGATGCCATTATTATTGTAGGTACAGGAGACATAGAAAAGTCCAATCCGGAATATCCCATCATCACACGGAAGCCCACAAATCCGCTGCTCCATGTGTCGCTGAAATAGAAAGCCCGTGAGCAGACCGCCATATTGATGATAAACACCGCCCCGAAAAAGATCACCGTGTTTACGATGTATGTGACCAGCTTTCCTGCCAGCCATGCTCTGCGGCTGCCCAGACGGAGTATTTCCAGTCCACCGAAGCCGCTGTCAAACATGATCCCGCAGACTACAAAAAGATACAGGGGCAGGTATATGAAAATGACGTTGACGGTGTCGGTAATTATCAGGAACAGCGTCTCAAATGAGGAAAACGCTGCCGAATCCGCAAGGTCGATGTATTTATAGACGCTCACCACCGCAGTAAAGGCGATGACCGCCATTGCAAGGCACCATCTTGCCGCAGGGATATGCTCCGAAAGGCTGAACAATACGCCTCTTAACTTCTTCAAACCTCTTCACCCACCTTTGCCTTTATCGCTCCTGAGACCGTAAGTATCAGCGCAGCCGCGGTCAGAGCCCCGGGGATGGCAAAACGCTCTGCCGACATCTCCCCGCCGATGATGGAGGGAGCTATGTCAAGAGGGGGATAAAATTTATCCAGATGGATATGGGGAAACGCATATATACACAGCATATACAGCACCTGAGGCATCACAAGAGGAACGTATCTCTGACGGTTCGCAAAGGTCAGACCATAGGAAAACGTCCCGTACCCGAAACCAAAGGTCAGTGGAAGCACAAGCTCCCCCGCCTTTTCGGAAACGGAAGCCCCCTCCAGTGCAATGCAGGTCACAAACAGCGCAAGCTGTGGTATAAACAGAGCCGCCGCTCCCGAAAGACCGCAGGTGACCAGTCTGGGAAGCTGATAGCCGCTTTTCCGCAGCTTGACCGTCATCATAATGCCGTATCTGGTCTCCCGCTCCCGCATTATCATCACCGAATAGGGCATAGCCGCAAGCAGCGGAGCCACAAATGGCATTGCAAGAGCCTGAGAGCGTGCATACAAGCCCTCTGTTTCGCCTGAGACGATAAGATACCCCATTGCTCCGAAAAGCAGCAGAGCTCCCAGAAGCAGGCTGAGGAAAAAGGCAGGCTCGGTGAAGATGCGTTTCATGTCAGTTTTAAAAAATCTCATTTTTCTATCACCTTGCAGCCGTCGATAACGAATTTTCTTGTACAGAGGGACTCTATGTCCTCGGCGATATGGCTTGCCAGAACGATGGTGGTCCCCCCCTTGTTAAGCTCAGAAAACAGATTGCGGACGTTCTCCACAGACTCGGTGTCCAGACTGTTCATGGGTTCGTCCAGAATAAGCAGCTCCGGCTTGTTCATCACTGCCTGGATTATCCCAAGCTTCTGACGCATACCAAGAGAGTATGTGCGTACAGGACGGCGGTTTTTCGGGTCCAGACCCAGACGCTCCATCAGACTGCGGATATCTCCCGTCTGAACGGGGCTGCTGCTCAGAGAGTTGAGTATTTTCAGATTTTTCATTCCGCTGTAATGGGGAATAAACCCGGGGGTCTCTATCATGACCCCCATGGACTCTATAAACCGGTGTCCGGCGTTTAAATTTTCGTCCTTAAAGAGGATAGTTCCCGAGTCGGGCAGAAGCAGACCTGTCATCAGCTTGAAAATGACAGTCTTTCCGCTGCCGTTTCTGCCGATAAAGCCGCATATCTCCCCCTGCTCAATTGAAAAGCCCGCACAGTCCAGAACGGTATTACCCCCGAAGCTTTTGCTTACGTCCTGAAAACGGATATAGCTCATATTCATAATTCCTTTCACTTACTAATAACAGTATACCTCTTTTTTGAGGATATGTCAATAAGGACTGCTCGCATACAATTTTTTCGACAAAATAATAAGGACAGCCGCCTTAAACGACTGTCCTCTTATGCTGTTTATCATTCAGCTTTCACATTTTCCTTCTCATCCTGATTTAATGCATTCATATAGTCAAGGATACCGTAATAACCGCTGCTGCAGATCTTATCGATCGCCTTTAAAATGTTCTGTCTGTGAACTGCGCCGCCCTTTCTGTGAGAAACGCCGTCCAGCCATCTCTTGAAGGAGTCATTCAGCGATCTGGAGGCTTTCTGGAGGTTATCCTGTCTTTCTTTAATGACCTGTCCGAAATTTTCCTCGGTCAGCTCCATATCTCCGAAGAGATCGTCATAACCGAAGCCGCCCAGAGCAGATTTCTCGTCGGTACCAAACGCAGAGGTAAATCTTTCCATGCAGTCGTTGACCGTATGCTTTGAAAATTTTTTGGAAAGCATACCGGCAGTCTCCTCTATGAGCTTGTCTATCCGTGACTGCACGTCCGCAAGTGCCTGTTCGATCTCTTCCCTGTTTTCAGCACAGCAGCCGCACTCGAACTTGTATTCACGCATCTCTATTTTAACGTCCAGACCCTCGTTTATATCTTTCAGATGCTGCATATCCTCCGCAGTCAGGTCTATTTTATCATAAGCGTCAAGATCAAGAGGTTCAAGCCCGGGCGAACAGCCGCATTTTTCATCCAGTAAGTCCTGATAATAGGCTTTTTCCTTCTGACAGTTATTAAATTCATAATTTTTCCATTTCAACTGTATATCCGCAACTGTCAGAGACCAGCTCATATAAGCATATCCAATGATCCCTCCTGCCAGCGTCTTGCCATTGCCGCCCTTATCTATCTGGGACAGCATTTTCTTCACATCGGAGATATCATTGCTTCTATTATTGGGGGCAGCGTATTTTTTGAGCTTATCACTCAATTCAAAGGTGTCATGCCTTCCGGCAAATGGTGCTGACGGAGCGTTATTCATGCCGTTTTGCTTCCGGGCAGCGTGATTTACCTGACCTGCACCTATAGCATTATGAAAATTTGCGCCGTTGACGATCATAATAATACCTCCTGTTTTAAAATAGTCCTTATAATATATATCGGCAGGAAAACCAAAAACTTTAATGTTTTCAGAAAATTTTTCTGACGCGGGAAAATAAATTAGCACTCTCGGTTTAAGAGTGCTAATATTTACAATTTAGATATAAAATAACCGTATGCTGTTCACAAAATGTCGTTATACTATGGTTATAGTACCAAGCAAAACACCGCCGCCCCCTTGAGGGGGCTATACAAACAAAATGAACCGCTGTCACTAACGGTGGGGGTAGACTCTGGCTGCAGGGACTTCCCTGCTGGTGGAGATGACGGGAATTGAACCCGTGTCCGAAAACCAATCCCCACGACCTTCTACGAGCGTAGTTTGTCATTGACATTCCCTCGCATTACCGGAGACAAACACCCAATAACACTCAGTAGCCTGCAATACACTGTACAGACGCAGGCACTTCCATACAGCGTTCACCGCTAGTCGACGCCTGAACCGAAGCCGCGGTACTCAACGGTCAGACGAGCAGCAATTAAGCAGCTGCTAATTCAAAATTATTGTTGTCGTCTAATTTTAAAACGGTGCC
>JAFLUI010000126.1 GCA_022508825.1 Oscillospiraceae bacterium | reverse complement strand
ATTCTGCGAGGGAACCCGTGTTTCGGGGTGAGAGGAAGCTTCTGAGCTTCGACCGCTTTTGCCTTTCGGGTGAAGTATGCCTCGCAGCAGCTCTCCGGAAGTGCAGGAAAAGGAGAGTTTTAAAATGAACACAAAAACAAACATCAAAAAGCTGTCAATGGCAGCGCTTCTGACAGCCGTTGCTGTAGTGGGATCAATGTTTTCCTTCCCCTTTCTGGGAGCGAAGTGCAGTCCCGTTCAGCACCTTGTGAACATCATCGGCGGAGTTTATCTTGGCCCATGGTACTCGCTTGGAATGGCATTCTGTGCAAGCCTTATCCGCAACATCACAGGACTTGGCTCGCCGATGGCATTCCCCGGCTCAATGGTGGGAGCCTTCCTTTCCGGAGTTATGTTCCACTGGGTATTCAAAAATAAGTCCCTTGCTGTCAGACTTCCCGCAGCTTATGTGGGAGAGCTTTTCGGAACGTCCGTCATCGGCGGTATGCTGTCCTTCCCTATCGCATATTTTGTTATGAAAAACACAGCGGCTACACTTTTCGGATTTGTATTTCCTTTCTTCGCATCCAGCGTTGTGGGAACAGTGATCGCTGCTGTTCTGGTAACATCGATGAAGCGTGTCAGGGTGTTTGATACATTCCTTGGAAACGAAGCAAAAAATACATAATTTATATTTCCGATGTCAGATCAATCAACTGCTTTTTAACTGCAATTCCGGTTTCGGGCTTATGGAGCATATTCTTTTCCGCAAGTATCTCTGAAAGGTCTTTTTCAAACAGCTCTGCGGAGGTTACAAGATTGTCCCTGTCAAGCCCGAGATCGTCAGTGCAGTAATATTTTTTTAAATGCTCCTGCTTTTCTTCGGGGATGTATTTCAGCTTACTTGCCTGACCTCCCCATGTGATGGTATCATACGCGGAAAGCAGCAAAGAAGCGTGAGTGTCATACAGTGTACGGAAAATACCCTCCAACTTGAAAAGATCATGTCTAAGCAGGTATTTTGCCGCCATGTTAAGATGGTACCAGTATGTCCTTTGCAGACGGCAGATATCAGCACTCCATAAACTGCCCTTGGGAGAGTTCTCGGAAAGACGTTTTACCTCTCCCCTTTTATCAAAAATGATATCCTTTTCGGACAGGTCGGTGTAATGTATTTTGCACATGAAATCGTCAAGCATATCATTATTTATCAGAAATACGTCAAACTGAAACAACACCCCGTTGTTTCTTAATATATAACCGTTGTTGACGATAGCCTCCCCATTGAAGTCCTCTTCCCAGCGCAGGAGAACATCGTCACATATTTCCGGAAGCAGATCATCCACGGTCTGTTCCATTCTGACGAAGCTTTCACCGTCAATAAGGAGAACAACATCCACATCGGAATACTCGTCCGCCTTGCCGTGCATTTCCGAACCGAAATTCCACGCTCCAAGGATCTCATCCATAGACCTTGTTTTCTCAATAAACTTTTCGAATATATTTTTTAAGTCCTGATTCATAACTGACTCCCCCTATAAAAAATTTCACTGATATTTTAGCACGGAGAGATCAGGATGTCAAGAAGGTTTCAGTAGAATTTTTATATCAGGAGATCTCCTATGATAACACCCGAAGAAATTTTTGAAATGCGGTGCAGGATCAGATCTGCCCGCCCTCTTATACACTGCATAACAAATCCTGTTTCAATAAATGACTGCGCAAATGCAGTCCTTGCCTTAGGCGCAAAGCCCATCATGGCGGAGTACGAGGGTGAAATGCCGGAGATAACCTCCGCTGCAAAAGCCCTCTCCTTAAATCTGGGAGGCATATCCGAAGCAAAAATGGACGCCATCGAAGCTGCCGCCAATACTGCCCAAAAGCAGGGTATCCCCTTTGTCATAGACCTTGTGGGAGTGGGATGCAGCAGCGTCAGACGGGAATTTGCAGGAGAGATCATAAAAAAATACTCCCCCTCTGTTATAAAGGGAAACCAGTCGGAGATATTTGCTGTATGCGGTCTTGAACATCACGCAAAGGGCATAGACTCAGAGGACAGCGCCGATATCAAAGCCGCGGCGAAAGCTGTATCCGAAGCTTCAAAGCGTTTCGGGACGGTGACAATGATGTCCGGAAAAACAGACCTTATTTCAGACGGTGACCGCATGATCGCAGTTGAAAACGGCAGCGAGCTTATGCCATACGTCACAGGAATGGGCTGTGTCCTTGGAGTGCTGACGGGAAGCTTTCTTTCGATAACAAACCCATTCGACAGCGCAGTATCTGCGGCGGTAACTCTTGGACTTGCGGGAGAATATGCGGCTGAGGAGTACAAAAAGAACAGGAGTCTGAGCCGTTTTCACGGTGGGATAATCGACGGACTTTTCGCCATGGATAAAAACTTTTTTACTGAAAACTCGAGGTATTATAAATATGAGACCTGACCTTACCCTTTATTTTGTGACTGACAGCACAGGAATTGACGGTACACAGCTTTCTGGGATCGTAGAAAAAGCCTGCAAAGGCGGAGTCACACTTGTGCAGCTCCGGGAAAAGGATCGCTGTGGACGGGACTTTCTTGCTCTTGCACGTCAGGTAAAGACGGTCACGGACAAGTTTAACGTCCCCCTTATAATAAACGACCGTGTGGACATTGCTCTTGCCTGTGACGCAGCGGGTGTCCATGTTGGAAACGAGGATATACCCGTGTCTGACGTCCGCAGGATATTAGGTGCAAAAAAGATCATCGGAGCCACCGCAAAATCCATAGAGCAGGCTGTGAATGCTCAAAAGGCAGGAGCGGACTATCTTGGCGTGGGAGCCATATTCCCTACATCCACAAAGGAAACCATACTCACCGACATAGACACTCTGAAAAAGATATGCGGATCGGTCACCATCCCCGTATGCGCCATAGGAGGCATCACCTACGATAACTGCTATGTATTGGAGAAAAGCGGTATCGCAGGAATTGCAGTGGTATCCGCCATTACAAAGAGTCCCGACCCTGAAAAAGCCTCCCGTGAACTGAAAGAAAGGATACTTTCCATCATATGAAAACGGTACTGACAATAGCAGGCTCCGACCCCAGCGGCGGAGCGGGAATACAGGCGGACATGAAAACCTTTGCCGCCCACGGACTTTACGGAATGAGCGTCATTACCGCTCTCACCGCTCAGAATACGCTTGGAGTCAGAGACGTTTTCCCCGTCCCCCCTGATTTTTTTGAAAAGCAGCTTGAAGCAGTCCTGTCAGACATCCCCCCCGATGCAGTAAAGATCGGCATGATGCCGGATGCGGACATAATTGAAATCACTGTAGGACTTCTTGAAAAATACAGTATAACAAATATCGTCACAGACACTGTTATGGTGTCCACAAGCGGCAGACGGCTCATGGACGAAAAGGCGGTGGACACTTTGAAAAACCGTCTGCTGTGCCGCTCCCGTATAATAACTCCCAACATTCCCGAAGCGGAGGTGCTGTGGGGAAACAGCATCATAACCGAGGAAAACATGAAAGCAGCGGCAAGGGATATTTCCCTGGAAATTGGCGGTGCTGTCCTTGTAAAGGGAGGTCACATGGAAGGCTCGGCAGCGGATATCCTTTACTGCGGGGACTTCTTCAGATTTGAGTCCGAAAGGATAAACAATCCCAATACTCACGGAACGGGATGTACTCTTTCTTCGGCAATAACCTGCGGTCTTGCGACGGGTCTGGACATCCCGCAAAGCGTTGGACAAGCAAAAGAATACCTTACAGCCGCCATCCGTGCAGGACTTGATCTTGGACACGGTATAGGACCACTAAATCATATAATTAAATAACAGACAGTTCGTTTGTGCCATCCTGTCTATAATTAAAACCCGGACTATTTTAAATATGTTATGTGTAACGACATAAACTGTCGGAACAACCGCTTAATGGCAAAAAATAAAAAATTTCAGGGGCTGTCAAGGTCAGCTCACTGTTCATTTTAACCTTGACTGTCCCTGAAATTTTTGATATAATTGAACAGCGGTTGTGACGTTTTCAACACATAAAAATATTATCACGGGTGAGATACGTCTTACCCGTTATTTTTTGGAGGAATTTTTATGTACACACTGAAAGCCGAAGCCGCCTTTGACAGCGCACATTTTTTAAGCGGATACGATGGAAAATGCAGCAATCTTCACGGACACAGATGGGTAATTTCCGCGGAAATAATGAGCAGTCAGCTCGTTCCGGAAGGTCAGCTGCGGGGAATGGTGACAGATTTCGGAGACATTAAAAGGGACTTAAAATCCCTCGCAGATGAGTTCGACCACTCATTTATTTACGAGAAAAATTCCCTTAAAGAGACTACCGTCGCCGCACTGAAAGAGGAAAATTTCCGTCTTATTGAAGTGGACTTCCGTCCCACTGCTGAAAATTTCTCAAAGTATTTTTATGACCGTCTCGCAGAAATGGGGTACAACGTGAAAGCAGTCACCGTGTACGAGACCCCCAACAACTGCGCAAGCTATACCAAAGACTGACGAGGTGAAGATCATGCCTGAATATAAAATAGCCGAGGCCTTTTCCAGCATCAACGGGGAGGGCAGAAAAGCAGGACAGCTTTCCTTTTTCATCCGCTTCACAGGCTGTAACCTTGACTGCTCCTACTGTGACACAAAATGGGCGAACCTGCCAGACTCTCCCTTTACTGTCATGACTGATACAGAGATAATTGAAAAAATCCTTGACAGCGGCATAACAAACATCACCGTAACAGGCGGAGAGCCTCTTATCCAGAAGGATATCATTCCCCTGCTGGAGGGTCTTATAAAAATCGGACGGCAGGTCGAAATTGAAACAAACGGAGCGGCGGACATCGAACCCGTCATAAAAATGGGAGCGGTCAGACCCTCCCTGACCATGGACTACAAACTGCCCTCCAGCGGTATGGAAAAGCATATGCTGCTCAGTAATTTTGAGCTTCTTGACAGCAGAGATACCGTCAAATTTGTCTCTGGCAGTATTGAAGATCTGGAACGTGGGTTGGAGATAATTTCCCGTTACGAGCTTACCGAAATATGTCCAGTTTATCTGAGTCCCGTTTTCGGAAAAATTTCTCCCCAGGACATAGTGAATTTTATGCTTGAAAAAAAGCTGAACGGAGTAAATTTACAGCTGCAACTCCACAAATATATATGGGATCCCAACAAGAGAGGTGTCTGAAATGGATAGAATAGACTATAAAGCAATAGAAGAGCATATCCGTGGGATATTGAAGGCTCTCGGAGACGACCCGGACAGGGAGGGCTTAAAGGAGACCCCCACCCGTGTTGCAAAAATGTACGGCGAGATCTTTGAGGGTATGAACTACTCCAACAAGGAGATAGCGGAAATGTTCAATAAATCCTTTGAGGACGGTTTTTCCGGCAGCAGCGGGGACATCGTGGTAGTAAAGGACATCGAGATCTTTTCCTACTGCGAGCACCACATGGCTCTCATGTACGATATGAAAGTGACTGTTGCCTATATCCCCAACGGACGGGTTCTGGGGCTGTCCAAGATCGCACGTATCGCAGACATGGCAGCAAAGCGTCTCCAATTGCAGGAACGTCTCGGAGCAGACATTGCGGAGATAATACAACTTGCCAGCGGCTCCGAGGATGCAGCTGTCTTTATTGAAGCAAACCACAGCTGCATGACCGCAAGGGGAATAAAAAAGCCCTCCGCAAAGACGGTGACATCCACTCTGCGGGGACGTTTTGAAACTGATACCGATCTTAGAAACAGGCTTTTTATGCAAATCAGGAACTAAAACTTCGGAGGGAAAAATTATGAAAGCATTAGTATTATTCAGCGGCGGCGTGGACAGCTCCACCTGTCTTGCAATGGCTGTCAAAAAGTATGGAGCGGAAAACGTAGTGGCTCTTTCCGTGTCCTACGGTCAGAAGCATACAAAGGAGATATCCGCTGCAAATGCCGTGGCAGACTACTACGGCGTGGAGCATATCAAAATAGACCTGAGCCTGATATTTCAATACAGCGACAGCTCCCTGCTGTCACACTCGGATGAGGACATTCCTCACGAAAGCTATGCAGAGCAGCTTGAAAAGACGGACGGCTCCCCTGTTTCGACATATGTGCCATTCCGGAACGGACTGTTTATTTCTGCTGCTGCCAGCGTTGCTCTTTCCAAGGCCTGCAGTGTCATTCTCTACGGCGCACACGCTGACGACTCGGCAGGAAACGCCTATCCCGACTGCTCCCCTGCCTTCAATGAGGCTATGAACAAAGCCGTATGGGAGGGAAGCGGAGGACAGCTGAAAATTGAGGCTCCCTTTGTTGGGATGTCCAAGTCACAGGTGGTAAAGACCGGTCTGGAGCTTGGCGTCCCCTACGAGCTTACATGGAGCTGCTACGAGGGAAACGACACCCCCTGCGGGATATGCGGCACCTGCCGAGACCGTATCGCCGCATTTGAAGCAAACGGAGTCAGAGATCCGCTAATTAAAGACTAAACGGAGGCAATTCCCATGAATAGAACTATCCTTATTATAGAGGATGATACCGATATAAATAATATGCTGAAGATCCTGCTGGGTCAGCACGGATACTCTTCCGTAAGCGCATATTCGGGAACGGAGGGTGTTCTTGTTCACGGCAATAATATTGACCTGATACTGCTTGACCTTATGCTTCCGGGAAGAAACGGCGAGGATATCATCAAAGACCTGAAACAAAAGCACAATGTCCCTGTGATAGTAATGAGCGCGGTGCATGACGTCAGCAAAAAGGTAGACCTGTTTTCTCTGGGCGCGGACGATTATGTAACAAAGCCATTTCACAATGAGGAGCTTCTTGCAAGGATCGCCGCCAGACTCAGGAATGACACCGGATCTGACCCTCATGAGATTCTGACATACAAGGACATTGAGCTTGACAAAAGCAATTTTTCCGTAAAATGCGCAGGAAAGTCCGTGGAGTTTTCCAGACATGAATTTGCGCTTCTGCAGCTGCTGATGGAGAATCCTGACCGCACCTGCACAAAAAGCATAATTTACGATACTGTATGGGACTATGAAAATTCCGCCGATGACAATACGCTCAATGTACATATCAGCAAGCTCCGCAAGAAATTAAAGGAGTGCGACCCCGACACCGAATATATTGAAACAGTTTGGGGTATTGGCTATAGATTGAAAAAATAAAGGAATTAATAATGGGATTCCAAAGGGGCTTCGCTCCTTTGGCGGGGTCGAGGGGCAGAGCCCTCGCCGCCGCTCGCAAGCGGCGGAATTCCCCTATCGTTTAGGAGCTCCGCTGGGGGTGAATTGAAAACAGTCCTATGGACTGTTTTCAAGAGGGGGAAGCCCTGCGATAG
>JAFLUI010000125.1 GCA_022508825.1 Oscillospiraceae bacterium | reverse complement strand
CGTACTAACTGGTTAAAGGTTGGCATATTTTCTCTCCTTTCCTTAAAAATTAATATGAAAAACGTCTTTTGACGCTCATACCCAAATATTATACACACTAAAAACCAATTTGTCAAGCATTTCAGACAACTTTTTCAAATTTTTTCTCTTTTCGGAAAAAAATGCCGTTATGTAGTGTCCTGTTTTATTTAAATTCTCCCCAAAACGGTAAATTATATACATTTTTCCGAACAGTATCAGCTATGACGCATATACTGAAATAACTCAATTTTTTATCGGAGAAGTGATATTGTTTGAAAATCTTCGATTTTCAAACTACGAGTTTTGTTTTCCTCGCTGCCGCTCGTAATTTTGCTTCCGCAAAACCACAAAACATCGTATAGAAAGGAGGACACATTTTCCCTATCGGGAAAATGGTCATAATTATGGAAATTTATGTTGTAAAATCGGGGGATACGGTCTATTCAGTAGCAAGAAGGTTTGGTATATCTCCCGAGCGTCTTGTGTCGGACAACGACCTGTCTTCTCAGCGTGAGCTTGCCCTGGGACAGTCCCTGCTGATCCTCAGACCACAGGTGATACACACCTTTCAGCCGGGAGACAGCCTTTTTATGATAGCACAGCGTTACGGAACCACCGTCAACAGGCTCTATCAGAACAACCCATCCCTTATCGGACACGAATACATAGACATAGGAACCCAGATAGTCATAGAGTTCGAGGATCCCCCCACAAAGACTGCGGAGGTAAGCGGATTTGTCTACGGCTATGCAAACCTGCGCATCCTTGAGACAGCCCTGCCCTACCTTACATATTTAATATTGTTCGGATACGGCTTTACAGAGGACGGCTCCATAATAACCCTGAACGACAGCGACATCATCTCCCTTGCCCACAGATACGGCACCTCCGTCCTGCTGAGCCTCACCGCCATAAATGTGGACGGCTCATTCGGCTCGGGAAAGATCGAGAGCCTGCTGACAAATATGGAGTTCCAGAACAAGGTCATCTCAAATATGATAAAGATGATCCTCCAGAAAGGCGCACAGGGGCTTGACCTTGACATAGAGTATGTCCCACCTCAGTTCAGAGAGGAGTACGCCGCCTTTGCAGAAAATGCCAGATCTCAGTTAGAGCCTCTGGGACTTGTTCTTCACGTTGACCTCGCCCCCAAGGTCTCCGCCTACCAGAAGGGCACCCTGTACGAGGCTCACGATTACGCTCTGTTGGGAGCTGCAGCGAACTACGTCTTCCTTATGACCTATGAATGGGGCTATACATATGACCATTCAGGATATATGTAATTTCTTAATAAAAAAATACATATTTCTGCTTGATAGATCATGAGGAATGATATATAATAGAACAATGATGTATTATTTATCCAAAGGAGGAAAAATAAATGGATATCAATATCACCAATGACATTAAGTATGTGGGCGTCAATGACCACGAGGTAGACCTTTTTGAGGGACAGTATGTAGTCCCCAACGGAATGGCTTACAATTCATATGTGATCCTTGACAGCAAAACTGCCGTTGTGGACACCGTTGACAAGAATTTTACCCACCAGTGGCTGGACAACGTTGCCGCCGCTCTGGGAGGCAAAAAGCCGGACTATCTTATCATCCATCACATGGAGCCCGACCATGCCGGCAACATCGACAATTTTATGAAGGTGTATAAGGACACAAAGATCGTATCCTCCGAAAAGGCTTTCGTTATGATGAAGCAGTTCTTCGGCACCGATTATGAAGACCGCCGCATCGTCGTTGGCGAAGGCGATACTCTGGAGCTTGGCAGCCATACGCTGACCTTTGTTACCGCTCCGATGGTACACTGGCCGGAGGTCATCGTCTCCTACGACTCCTGCGACAAGGTGCTGTTCTCCGCTGACGGATTCGGCAAGTTCGGCGCTCTTGACGTGGACGAGGAATGGGACTGCGAAGCCCGCCGCTACTACATCGGAATCGTGGGCAAATACGGAGCTCAGGTGCAGAATCTTCTGAAAAAGGCTGCGGGACTGGACATCCAGATCATCTGTCCCACACACGGACCCGTCCTTAAAGAAAATCTTGGACACTATATAAATCTGTACGATATCTGGTCATCCTACCGTATCGAGTCCGAGGGTATCGTTATCGCATATACATCTGTTTACGGACACACAAAAGAAGCCGTACAGCTTCTTGAAAGCAAGCTCAAGGCAAAGGGCTGTCCAAAGGTAGTAGTAGCAGACCTTGCCCGTGACGACATGGCAGAAGCTGTAGAGGACGCTTTCCGTTACGGCAAGCTTGTACTTGCAACCACCACATACAATGCGGACGTATTCCCCTTTATGCGTACATTCATAGACCACCTCACCGAGAGAAACTACCAGAACCGCACCATAGCGCTTATGGAAAACGGCTCATGGGCTCCGCAGGCTGCCAAGGTCATGAAGAATATGTTTGAAAAGAGCAAGAACATTAACTTTACAAAGCATACTGTCCACATCATGTCAGCACTGAACGAGGAAAGCCGCCAGCAGATCGAAGACCTGTCCGACGAGCTGTGCAGAGATTATCTTGCACAGCAGGGCGAGACCGCAAACAAGAACGACATGACCGCGCTGTTCAGGATCGGATATGGTCTCTATGTTGTTACCTCCAAGGACGATAACGGCAAGGACAACGGACTTATAGTAAATACCGTATGCCAGCTTACGGACAATCCCTACCGTGTGGCAGTAAACATCAACAAGGCAAACTATTCACATCATGTTATCAAGCAAACCGGAGTAATGAACGTAAACTGTCTTTCTACCGAAGCTCCCTTCAAGATCTTCGAGAGATTTGGTTTCCAGAGCGGACGTACTGCTGACAAGTTTGAGGGCGTTGACCCTCTGCGCTCCGATAACGGACTTACCTTCCTGCCCAGATATATCAACGCATTCATGTCACTGAAAGTGGAAGAGTATGTTGATCTGGGAACACACGGAATGTTCATCTGCAGCGTTACGGAAGCCCGTGTCATCTCCGATGTTGACACCATGACATACACATATTACCAGAAGAATGTTAAGCCCAAGCCCGCAACAGAGGGCAAGAAAGGTTTTGTGTGCAAGGTCTGCGGATATATCTACGAGGGCGACGAGCTTCCCGACGACTATATCTGTCCCCTCTGCAAGCATGGTGTGGCTGACTTTGAGCCGATACAGTAAACGATCATACTATTCATAAAAGACAGCGATCATCATTCATCGGTGATCGCTGTTTTTTTACTGCTCTGCAAACGGGAATTTAACGGTTTGCCTGAAAATCAAGAAATTCCTGTGCGCTTTCTTTAATGCTCTTATCAATATCTGTCCTGTCTGCAGCTTCTTTCAGAATATCCATAAATTCATCCTTGTGTATTCCTGCGTTAATACATCTGTTTAACATCCAGACAGTTGAACCGGTCGGAGTCCTTTTTACTGATTCTGCAAGAGAATTTTCATATTCGCCGTCGAATTGTTCGATAAAGTCTACGATCTCACCGGGATCGCCAAAATAGGCTGTGGGATGACGCTCAAGCAGCTGCAATAACGGCTCAACTGCTTCCGACCTATAACCCGCATTTGTAATAGCCTCTATGCTTTCATATATTACAAGTGTGTCAGCCTCATTGTATTTATCAATTGAGTTCTCGATTTTTTCGATCTCCTGTTCTAAAATTCCCATATTCGTTCATCCTCCTATAAATCTCGATTTGGACAGATTTTTATATCATCTTGAATTCCAGCAGACTCATATTCTCCATATGGAGCCTGAGATCATGAACGCCCCGTCTGGACTTGATGGGAACAGTGACCTGCGTAAATGCCGTTTCGCATACAGTGCCCGGAAGTGTCTGCTCACATATCTGCTCGTCACCGCAGAAGACCATAAGCTTTCCCTTGACTCCCGATGTAGCATAGCAGATCTGGACGGACTTCTCGCCGCTAAGCTTCGCATCTCTGAAAATAAGACCTCCCCCGCTCATATAGTGACGATCAAGATTTTGGGCAAACTTCATTTTTGTGCCGTATTTATCGTCGTAGTTTATCGCCTTTGTGGAAAGTCCCATATCACGGGACGGTATTTTTTCGCCCCTGATCTTCACTGAGGTGTGAAGCTTTATATCTTCACAGGACGCGCCCACCATAAATTCGTAGACACCATTTTCGACACAGAATTTTTCTCTGGTCACATCATAGAAGCGGAGGTATCTGTCCTCCACAGGTATGGTCACACGGACGGTCTGTCCCGCACCCACTTTAACCCGTCTGAAACCGCAGAGCTGCTTAAGAGGACGCTTTACACGTGGAGCCTCCGCCCTGAAATAGACCTGCGGCACCTCCTCACCGTCAACGTCTGAGGTGTTTGTGATGTCAAAGGATACCACCGTTTCTTCACCCTGACGGTCGGCAGAAAGTCCGCTGTAGGAAAATTCCGCATAGCTTTTGCCGTATCCGAAGGGATAAAGGGGCTTGCCTTTATAATAAAGGTATGTGGTGTCATTTTTTATGATATCATAGTCGGTTATCGCCGGAAGCTCCTCCTCGCTTGTGTACCATGTCTGAGCCAGTCTTCCGGCAGGAGCATACTCTCCCGAAACGACTTCTGCAAAGGCATTTCCAAGCTCGGGACCCGCATGAGAAGTATAGATCGCCGCCCTGACAAGCTCCCGCTCTTTACAGATAGCGTAAGGATAGCTTGATATCACAGACAGCAGGACATTTTTATTCACCCCTGCCGCCGCAGAAACTATCCCCGACTGATGCTCAGGCAGGGAAAGAGTGGTCCTGTCAAAGCACTCTCTTGCAATTATCAGAGGATCATTGCCAACACAGACGATAACAACGTCAGCGTCCTTTGCAAGCTTCTTTGCCCGCTCAAGACCGTCTGACACTATCTCCTCGGTAAACAGCTTTTTATCGGTCACACCCTTAAGCTCAAGAGTGGTAAGCCTGCCATCGTCATCTATGCCAAGGACGCTGTCCTTGAAATAAGTTATATATTTGATACCGTCCCCGCAGACCTTGGGACGCAGTATCTCTCGGTTGAACCAGCGGTATGTGGTATCAGAGTCCGCACGCATCGTGTCTGTGGTGAAAAATTTGTCTATTGCCTTGACCTTGTATGTGACCTCCCCTCCCCAGTCTGCTTTTATAAAGGTGGAGCGGTCGTCCGGCTTGTCCGCGGAAGCATGGAGATATCCCTCTTTGTCGGCACAGAGCAGCTTTCCGTTAGCCTTGGAGCGGATGGCAACATGGTCGTGACAGTCGTCAAACACCACATTTTTCTCTCCGAACTTTGCTTTCAGACCGTCAATGACGGAAACATTATAGCTTGAATAGCCGGTGTACCAGTCCATGTAATTTTTATCTCCGATATCCCCTAAAACAGCTATCTTTATGCCCTTTTTAAGCGGCAGGAGACCGTCATTTTCAAGGAGCACGAACTGCTCCAGCGCAGCAAGATGATTTATTTCACGATGAGCCTGACAGTCCATGAGCGCAGGGTCGGGATTCGCATAGGGATTCATTTCGGGAGGGTCAAACTCACCAAGCATAAATCTGGCTGAAAGACTGTTAAAAAGCGCTCTGTCGATGTCCTCCTCAGTCATAAGACCGCGGGCAAGAGCCTCCCTTGTGCCCACAATTACCGCTTCTTCATCATCGGTCATGACGTCTGTCCCTGCTTTAAGAGCAAGAGCCATGGATTCGGCGTGGGTATCGCAGTAATGATGGGCGTCCACTGTCTGGATAAGGTCTGCTGCGTCCGTTACAACAAAATCAAGTCCCCATTCGTCCTTGACCACAGTGTTCAGTTCAGGATTCATAAGTGCAGGTACTCCCGAGATCGAGTTATAGGAAGCCATCATTGAACAGGCTCCCCCCTCCTGAATGGGATAGCGGAAAAATTCGTAATAATATTCATACTTTGTGCGTGGCTCGATGTTGGCATCGCAGGACATACGCTTTTCCTCGTTGTTGTTGGCAAAGAAATGCTTCAGAGTAGGTATGGTCCGCTTGTATACGGGATCGTCCCCTGCCATGCCCTTTGTATAGGCAATGGTCATCTGACCGGTAAGGAACGGATCCTCGCCGTAGCCCTCCTCATTTCTGCCCCAGCGGGGGTCACGGCAGGCGTCCACTGTGGGTCCCCAGAGCATAAGGTGTGTCACGGGATCCTTTGAATGGAGTATCCGGGCTTCCACTCCTGCGATCTCACCAAGCTTTTCCATAAGCTCTGTATCGAACATCCCCGCCATGCCTATAGGCTGGGGAAACACCGTTGTGGGAGTCTCAGGCTTTCTGGAAACATATCCTCTTGCCACCTCTGCGCCTACGTGCCAGTCCCCTATCCCGAGACGCTTTACGCCGTGCTGAAATGTAGTGAGCATATGGAGCTTTTCATCCAAGGTAAGTCTTGAAACAAGGTCCTTTACACGCTCCGCAAGTGGGAGCTTTGTATTTCTGAATGGATAACTCATAAAAAAACACCTTTCCTGTCAAAAAATTTACCCTTTTTGATTATACCATTTCTGGTTTTAATTGTCAACGCCATAAAATATTCTATTGACTAACTGCATCAAAAAGCTTATAATTAAAGACAGTAAAGGAGAGCTCACAATGGCAGAAAAAACGATCTCGGGCTATTCAAAATATGATCCCGAGGCAAAAAGCAGAAAAAAAATAAATCCCCTTAAAGAATTATATCCTCCATTGCCCGATAAAAAATACGATGTGATCTACGCCGACCCTCCCTGGGATTACGGAGGCAAAATGCAGTATGACAGATCAAGCATCAAGACCGAGAATGTAGGATTTGAAAAAAACATATTTATAAGCGCAGCGGACTTCAAATACCCCACCGTGAAGCTCAGAGACCTGAAAGAGCTTGATGTGAGCTCAATAGCCGCCGATGACTGTCTGCTGTTTATGTGGACAACGGGTCCCCAGATGGCAAACGCTGTGGAGCTGGGACAGTCATGGGGATTCGAGTACAAAACCGTAGCATTTGTCTGGGATAAGCAGGTACATAATCCGGGACGGTACACACTATCCCAGACGGAATTTGTCCTGGTGTTCAAAAAGGGGAAATTCCCCCAGCCCAGAGGAGCAAGAAATATCCGTCAGCTTGTGTCTGTCCGCCGTGGAGAACACAGTGAAAAGCCGGAAGCCGTCATTGACGGCATAACGAAAATGTTTCCCGGACAGAAGAAAATAGAGCTGTTTGCCCGCAGAAACTGCATAGGCTGGGATAACTGGGGACTTGAGATACCCGATAATAAGGCAGAGATACTTTCACAGGGGGAAGCATCTGTAAAATAAAAAACAGACCGTCTTTGTTTAACAAAGACGGTCTGTTGGCGCAGAAGGAGGGATTTGAACCCTCGCGCCGGTTTCCCGACCTACTCCCTTAGCAGGGGAGCC
>JAFLUI010000124.1 GCA_022508825.1 Oscillospiraceae bacterium | reverse complement strand
TAAAGTCTTTGGAAAGGGGTCTGGGGAATAACCTTTCTTCAGAAAGGTTTTCCCCTGTAAGAGTACACAGATAATACGTTAAATGATAATTTGCGTTACGCTGTTGCAAACTGTGAGTTGTACAGGGACGCATAAAAACCGTTTTTATCAAGCAGCTCATTATGGGTACCCTGCTCAACGATGTCCCCGTCCTTCATTACAAGGATAAGGTCAGCATCACGAATGGTAGAAAGCCTGTGAGCAATGACAAAGCTTGTTCTGCCCTTCATAAGATTGTTCATCGCCTTCTGTATGCGTATCTCCGTTCGTGTGTCAACAGAGCTTGTGGCTTCGTCAAGAATGAGTATCTTGTTGTCCGCAAGGATAGCTCTTGCAATGGTGAGGAGCTGCTTCTGTCCCTGTGAAACGTTGCTTGCCTCCTCGTTCAGCTCCATGTTATACCCTCCCGGAAGAGTGCGTATGAACCTGTCAACATGAGCCGCCTTTGCAGCTTCTATGACCTCATCATCAGTGGCGTCCAGTCTGCCGTAACGAATGTTCTCCATGATGGTCCCGTTGAAAAGCCATGTGTCCTGCAGTACCATTCCGAAGGCTTCCCGCAGACCGCTTCTGTCAAACTCCTTTACATCGTGACCGTCCACAAGTATCGCTCCCCCGTTCACATCGTAAAAACGCATGAGAAGCTTTACCATGGTAGTCTTTCCCGCTCCTGTGGGACCCACTATCGCAACCATCTGTCCCGCCTTTACCTTTGCGCTGAAATCATGAATGATTGTCTTGTCGGGATCGTATCCGAAATTGACGTTTTTAAATTCAACATCTCCGTTTATATCAGCCGGGTCCATAGGACTTTCTCCTGTGACCGGCTCCTCTGCTTCCTCAAGAAATTCAAATACCCGCTCTGCAGCTGCAGCCATGGACTGGAGCATATTGGACACCTGTGCTATCTGTGTGATAGGCTGAGTGAACTGTCTTACATACTGGATAAACGCCTGGATGTCGCCAACGGAAATAGTCCCGCTTATCGCAAGCCATGCGCCTGTTACCGCAACGGCAACGTATCCAAGGTTTCCCACGAACATCATGATAGGCTGCATAAGTCCCGATAAAAACTGGGACATCATTGCAGATCTGCAAAGTATCTTATTGTCCCTTGAAAACTCCTCCACCGCTTTTTCCTCACGGTTGAAAGCCTTTACAACAAGGTGTCCTCCGTAGACCTCCTCTACCTGACCGTTTACGTGTCCAAGATACTCCTGCTGCTGCTTGAAGTATTTCTGGGACTTTTTCACCACCACCATTACAAGTGAAGCCGAAATGGGAAGTATGACAATGGCTATCAGCGTCATCAGAGGACTGATGGACAGCATCATGATAAGCACGCCGATAAGGGTCGTGACAGAGGTTATGATTTGGGTGATGCTCTGATTGAGGCTCATGCCCAGGGTGTCCACGTCGTTGGTCACTCTTGAAAGAACTTCACCGTAGGTGTTGCTTTCATAGTATTTCATTGGGATGCGGTGTATCTTTTCGGAGATCTCCTTACGCATATTGTAGGTCACCTTCTGGGAGATGCCGCTCATTATCCAGCCCTGTGCAAATCCCAGTGCGGCGCATACCAGATACATCGCCATGACGGTAAGGATTATCTCCCCTATCCTGTCAAAATTTATGCCGTCCCCTCCGCTTATCTTATTTACAAGACCGTTGAATATCTCCGTAGTCGCCTTGCTCAAGATCTTGGGACCTGCTATATTGAACACCGTACTTCCTGCGGCGAATATGCCCACAAGAATGACAGCAAGCCTGTATTTTGCCATATATTCAATAAGCTTCCTGATAGTGCCTTTAAAATCCTTTGCCTTTTCCATGGGGGGACCTCCCCGCATTCTCCTTGGCGGCATATTACATCGCCTCCTTTCCGGTATTTCCAAGCTCCGATTCGGAGAGCTGAGAGGAGGCTATCTGCCTGTAGACCTCGCAGCTTTCCAGAAGCTGTTTATGGTTTCCCATACCTGCGATACCGCCCTCGTCAAGGACGACTATCTTTTCCGCATTAAGTATGGTGCTTATTCTCTGTGCAACGATTATTACGGTAGACCCTGCTACCTTTTCGTTCAGAGCCTTTCTGAGGGCAGCGTCCGTTTTGTAGTCCAGCGCCGAAAAGCTGTCGTCGAAAATGTATATCTTAGGCTTCTTTGCAATAGCTCTTGCAATGGACAGCCTCTGCTTCTGACCGCCCGACACATTGGTACCGCCCTGTGAAATGGGACTGTCATACTTTTCGGGCTTCCCCTCAATGAACTCCGACGCCTGCGCTATCTGCGCCGCCTCTGCAAGCTGCTCCCCCGACGCGTCCTCACATCCGAAGCGGAGGTTTGAGTCTATAGTACCGCTGAAAAGCACTCCCTTCTGCGGCACAAGACCGATATTGTCACGGAGATATTTCATGTCAAGCTCACGGACATCATTGCCGTCCACGGTTATCTTTCCTGCCGTCACATCAAAGAAGCGAGGGATAAGATTTATCAGCGTGGACTTTCCGCTGCCTGTGCTTCCGATTATAGCGGTGGTCTCTCCCGGCTCTGCGGTGAAGCTTATGCCGTGGAGCACTTCCTCCTCCGAGTCCCCGTATTTAAAGGAGACCCCGTCAAATGTGACACGACCCTCTGTAATGCCGGATGTGAGAGCGCTGTCCTTGTTTTTGACGGAGGTATCCGTTTCAAGGACTTCATTTATACGTCCTGCAGCCACTGCCGCTCTCGGCAGCATTATGGAGATCATGGTCAGCATAAGGAAGGACATAACTATCTGCATGGTATATGTAAGGAAGGCTATCATGTCGCCTACCTGCATATCTCCGCTTTCGATGCCCTTTGCGCCGAACCATACGATAAGTACGCTTATGCCGTTCATGATAAGGGTCATGACGGGGAACATGACGGACATCGTTCTGCCTGTGAAAAGCTGGGTCTTCATAAGATCGGTGCTTGCGGCATCAAAGCGCTGTTCCTCATGCTCTTCCCTGCTGAATGCTCTTATTACAGGCAGACCCGTCAGAATTTCTCTTGTCACAAGGTTGAGTCTGTCCACCAATTTCTGCATAGACCTGAATTTCGGCATTGCCACTGTCATAAGTATAACTACAAGAACGGATATTGCAGCCACTGCCACGACGATTATCCATCCAAGACCCGTGCCTGTGCGGACTACCTTTATTATGCCGCCTACGCCGATTATTGGAGCGTACAGCACCATCCTGAGTATCATTACCACTATCATCTGAACCTGCTGGATGTCGTTGGTGGAACGTGTTATAAGGGACGCCGTGGAGAATTTGTCCATCTCCGCATTTGAAAAGGACACCACCCTGCGGAAGACCTTTTCTCTCACATTCATTCCGAACAGAGCCGCAGTCTGCGCCGCAAGGAAGCCCACTATGATAGTGATTAGCATTATCGCCAGAGCAAGACCCAGCATTTTAGCTCCCGTTTTGAAAAGGTATGTCATTCTGAGGTTTTCCATATCGGTGCCCTGCGAGATAAGCTCACTGCGGGCGAACTCCACAGCCAGCTGGGTCAGCATGACCTCGCTGTATCCGTCAAAGCTGTCGTTTATCCTGTCCACGACCGCTGACCGCTGCATTTCCGGCATCATAAGCAGAGCGTCGGTAAAGCTCATGCCCTCCGGGGGCATCATAGCGAACATACCGCCGCTGTCCTGAGGTATCTGTGACATATCCATGCTGTCGAGAGCATATACTACCGCAGCAGGATAGGTCATATACTCCTCCGCATCCGACCGGTCTGCCGACAGGGAAGCTGTCTGTCCGTCATATGAATAACATCCTGACAGCGCTCCGCTTCTGTCAAACATGAGGAGCTTTTCAAACTGCTTTCCGCTGATCGTTTCAAGGACGGCATTTTCAACGCCCCCCTGCTGGATGCCCACATCCACGATATCTGATGTATACTGGGGCAGAGCCAGATCGCAGGCTGCCTGCAGCATAAGCAGCAGGAACACAAACGGCACGCATATCCATGACCTGCCAAGATGCTTGAGTATCTTTATCATCTGCATTTTCTCCTTTCGTAAACGCTATTAATGATAGCACAATTACAATTTGATGTCAACAAATTACAGGAAAGTTTCATCTGTTTTACACATTGACAGGCAAGTGTGTTATATCAAAAATGATATAACAGATATACCTTTTTAATCATTGCAAATTCCGAAAAAAATTGCTATAATTATCTATATATATAGATAATATACTGCCGTATGTACGCGCAGTAGTTTAAGGAGGACAATGTCGTGAAATCCATTGGTACAAAAATCATAGTCGCCAGTATTGCTCTTGTTGGCATATCCCTGCTTACTCTGGGAATAGTCAGCTGCGTACTGATGTACACATCCGCAAAAGAGCTTTCAAGCACAGATATGCATTCAATAGTATTCTCTGCTTCCAAGCGCGTGCGCTGGCAGCTTGAGTCTTACACAAATATCGCAGAGGATCTGGGAACGATCCCCAAGCTTGCAGACCCTAACGCATCAGACGATGACAAGCAGGCTGTTCTTAATTCAACCGCCAGTATGCATGACGGTGTGACCAGGTGCGGTCTCGTATACGCCAACGGAATCGGTCTGGACGGCAACGACTATTCAGATTATGAATTTTTCAAGACTGCTATAAGGGGCGAAGTAGGTGTATGTGAACCTACAGTATCTCCTGTAACAGGAAAGGTCTCTATGGCAGCATCCGCTCCGCTGTGGGAGAACGGTGTTTATAACAGCACCATAATAGGCGTTACTTATATCATTCCCGATGAGGAGTTCCTTAACGACATTGTAAGAAACATCTCCATAAGCGAAAACAGCATCGCATATATGATCGATAATGACGGTGATACCATAGCTGCTATCGACACCGATACTATAGTAAACGGTGAAAATATTGAGGCACTTGCACTTACAAATAAAGGCTATGAAGGCGTGGCTAAGATCCATGAAAAAATGAGAAACGGAGAAGACGGCTTCTGGCGCGGCAATTATAACGGACAAACAAGCTTCATGGCATATTATCCTATCGACGGTACCAACGGCTGGGTTCTGGCAGCATATGCTCCCGTAACTGATTTCATGTCCGACTCATATACCGCAATATACACTACTGTTATTGTTATCATTGCTTCATTGGTAATTGCTGTTTTAGTAGCTATAAAGCTGGGAACCTCTATCGGCAGACCTATCCGTCTCTGCGCAGAGCGTATTGAGCTGCTTTCTGACGGTGACCTTACAAGTCCTCTCCCCGCTGTAAAATCCAAGGATGAGACAGCTATTCTGGCAAGAGCCACAAATACAGTAGTAGGCAAGCTCAACGGAATGATCAAGGATATGGGACGTATCCTCGGCTCAATGGCAGACGGCGATCTGAGCGTCAGCACTGCAGAGGGAAAATCCTATTACACAGGTGACTTTGAGCAGCTCCGTACATTTGCACATAATATCAATGTGAAGCTCAGCGACACTATGGTAAATATCAATGACGCAGGCGATCAGGTAGCATCAAGCTCGGATCAGGTATCTATTGGAGCCCAGTCCCTTTCACAGGGCGCTACAGAGCAGGCTTCCTCTATCGAAGAGCTTGCAGCAGAGATACATATGATCTCCGATCAGGTAACTCTCAACTCCGAAAACTGTGCTACTGCAAAATCTCTGGTAAATGAGACCACCGAATATGTAAACAACGCAAATACCGAGATGGAGCGTCTTACTGAGGCTATGAACGACATCAACGACACTTCGGACAAGATCAGCAACATTATCAAGACCATCGACGACATCGCATTCCAGACCAATATCCTTGCACTTAACGCCGCTGTAGAGGCTGCAAGAGCAGGCGAAGCAGGAAAGGGATTCGCAGTAGTTGCTGACGAGGTAAGAAACCTTGCATCCAAGTCCGCAGACGCAGCAAAGGACACCGCTGCTCTTATCCAGCAGTCCATCACAGCAGTACAGCACGGTACACAGATCGCTACTTCCACAGCTTCTGCAATGCAGAGTGTGGGCGAGAGGACCATTTCCGTTGAGGAGATAGTTGAAAAGATCGCTGAAGCAAGCGAACATCAGGCAGACATGATCGTTCAGATCTCTACAGGCGTTGAGCAGATCTCCGGAGTAGTTCAGAACAACTCGGCAACTGCAGAGGAAAGTGCGGCAGCTTCCGAGGAGCTTTCCAGCCAGGCTACAATGCTCAAGAACCTTATCGGATCCTTCAGGCTTCGCAAATAAGGTGCGCTGTGGCGGCGAACTCAGGGCAGCAGACCTTGGGACGGCGAACTCAGGGCGGCAGACCTTGGGACGGCGAACTCAGAACTATGTAATATCAAAGCGGACATCTTTTACGGTGTCCGCTTTTTCTTTTGTATTGACTTTAAAACAGCGCTTGTGATATAATATTATCTGAAGGGAGGGCTGATATGAACGTCTTACACATGAAATATGCGGTGGAGGTGGCAAGGATGGGCTCCATCAACAAGGCATCGGAAGTGCTGCTCGTTGCCCAGCCTAACCTGAGCCGTTCAATAAAGGAACTGGAGTCCGACCTTGGCATAACGATCTTTGACCGCTCTTCAAAGGGTATGGCTCTGACTCCCGAGGGGAAAGAATTTATCGGCTATGCAATAAAGATAATCGATCAGATAAACGACGTGGAAAAAATGTTTAAGAAAGGCTTGCCCCAAAAGCAGAAATTCTCTGTCTCAGTGCCGGGTGTAAGCTATATTTCGGACGCCTTTGTCCGTTTTTCCCTTGGTGTTGACAACCACGCTGCAGAAATATTCTATACGGAGACCAACTCCTACAATGCGGTCCAGAATATTTTTACCGCAGACTATAAGCTTGGCATCATACGGTATGCAGAGCACTTTGATAAATATTTCAAGTCCATGCTGGAGGAAAAAGAGCTTGCATATGAGGTGATATCAGAGTTTTATTATATGCTTATAATGCATAAGGACAGTCCCCTTGCGTCTCTTGACGAGATACATTCCTCAGACCTGCCTTCTTATATAGAGATATCTCACTCCAACTCCTTTGTCCCCCCTATACCGTCAGCTCAATCGCGTGCGGAGGAGATTCCCGATGAGATCAGCCGCCGCATTTTCGTATCTGACCGCGCCAGCCAGTTTGAACTGCTCTCTGGGAACAAGGATACCTTCATGTGGGTATCCCCTGTACCTCAGAAAATGCTCGACCGTTACGACCTTGTCCAGCGTGAATGCTCGGACGTCAGACGGTATTACAAGGATGTGCTTATATACCGCAGGGACTATAAGCTCACCAACCTTGACAAGAGCTTCATTGCAGAGTTAAAAAGCGAGTAAATTATCATTTACAAGGCTGAGCCTTGACCCTTATCTCCCCCCACCCTTAGTGAGCCAAAACGATTTAGATAGCAAAGCCCCCTATCAAGGGG
>JAFLUI010000123.1 GCA_022508825.1 Oscillospiraceae bacterium | reverse complement strand
ACAAAAAATGGGACGATGCAGAAAAATATTTTGACCGCGTCCTTGACATAAACGTTGAGGAGTCCCGTGCATACATAGGAAAGCTTCTGGCGGAAAATCATGTGCTGACTTTGGAGGAGTTCTGGCAGAACAAGTCATGGAGCTCCGTAAAATCTATGGATAATTATAAAAAGGCGTACCGCTTCGCTGACGATAATATGAAGAAAAACCTTGACGAATACTACACAAAATGGACATACCAAGCGGCTTGTGCAAAGGCAGGATCACGGGAAATATCTGATATACAGGAAGCCCTCAGATTATTTACAGACATAGCCGGATATGAAGATTCAAGAGAGCAGGCTGAACGCTGCAAAGAAAAGATATACGATGACGCTGTACGGCTTATGGGGTCGGTATATTCCATGAGATATACCGATGCAAAGTCAGAATTTGAATCTATAAGCGGTTACCGCGATGCGGATGCTAAAGCAGAGGAATGTGCTCCAAAAGCCAGAGATGAGGCTATTAAAGCAGCGGAGGAAAAACGCAGAGCGAGGGAAGAAGCAAAGGAGTCAGAACACAGAAGAGAAGTTCAGAAGCAGGAATATCAGGAAAGAATGCGGAAGGCTGCTATAGCTAATGATGTAATTGTCAAATTATGTGTTGGAGCGATAACGACAGTTATAATGGTTATGTATGTCATTGCCCATCTGGACTGACATAAAAACCACACCTTAACAAATTCAAAGGCTGCTGCACCGGAAAATCAATTCCGGCACAGCAGCCCGTATTTTATTTTATTTAATTTACTCCCCCGTCTCGCCGTTTCTGTGAGAGAGGGGCACATACTCCCTCTGCGCCTGAACGGCTCTGTATGCGGGACGTATGATCTTGTTGCAGTTGATAAGCTCCTCTATCCGGTGAGCAGACCAGCCTGCAATTCTTGCGATAGCGAAAATTGGAGTGTACAGCTCGGGTGGAAGTCCCAGTATGCTGTATGCAAATCCGCTGTAGAAGTCTATGTTAGCAGACACGCCCTTGTAGATGCGGCGCTCCTGCGCAATGACCTCGGGGGCGATGCGCTCTATCTTGTTGTACAGTGCGTACTCCTTCTCCATGTGCTTCTCCTCGGAGAGCTTCTTTACCGCCTGTCTCAGGATGGACGCTCTGGGGTCGGAAATGGAGTAAACAGCGTGTCCCATACCATAGATAAGTCCCGAACGGTCAAAAGCTTCCTTGTGGAGCAGCTTTGCAAGATAATCACGGATGGCGTCCTCGTCCTCCCAGTCGGAGAGCTTGTCCTTCATGTCCTCAAACATCATTGTTACCTTGATGTTTGCTCCGCCGTGCTTGGGTCCCTTAAGAGAGCCAAGAGCCGCTGCTATTGCGGAATAGGTGTCCGTACCCGAGGAGGTCACAACATGAGTAGTAAATGTAGAGTTGTTGCCGCCGCCGTGCTCTGCGTGGAGGACCAGTGCAAGGTCAAGTATGATTGCTTCAAGGTCGGTGAATTTACTGTCCGGACGAAGCATATGCAGGATATTTTCTGCAGTTGAATACTCCCCTACAGGCTGATGGATAAAGAAGCTGTCCCCGTCGTGATAGTACGCCTTTGCCTGATAGCTGTACACGGCAATAAGCGGGAACAGTGCGATAAGCTCCAGAGACTGTCTGAGAACATTGGGTATGGACGTGTCATTTGGCATATCGTCATAGGAATAAAGGGTAAGGACACCTCTTGCCAGACCGTTCATGATGTCCTCGCTGGGAGATTTCATGATAATGTCGCGGACAAATGTAGTGGGAAGCTGTCTGTAGTCGGACAGTATCCGCTTGAAGCTGTCTAACTGCTCTGTACCCGGCAGTTCTCCGAACAGAAGGAGGTATGTAATCTCCTCAAAGCCGAATCTTCTTTCCTGCGTAAAGCCTGCAACAAGGTCGATGATGTTGTATCCTCTGTAATACAGCTCACCGTCACATTGAACGGAATTTCCCTCAGCGTCTGTTTTAGAGGAAATTATTTCCGAAATTTCGGTAAGACCTGCCAGTACTCCCTTTCCGTTGATATCACGCAGCCCCCGTTTAACGTCGTACTTTGAATAAAGCTCTACGTCGATACCTCCGTTTTTCGTACACAAGGATGCAAGGTCTACTATCTCCGGCGTGATTTTCGTAAAATTGTAGCTTGAACTCATTTGATCCGCCCTTTCATAAAAAATTAAACTCTTCGTATATTGAATTATACCATAAAATTCAGAAAAAAGCAAGTCGAAAAACAATTTCACATAATTTTCACATATAGAGAAGAATCGTTTATACTCTCAGGACTAAAAAAGAATGATCCCGCCGACCCTCAGACAGCAATTTTCAGACTCGCAGTACAATCAATGAACTTGAAATACAACTTTTTTAAAAGCTATTGTTTTTTTTCACGGAATGTTGTATAATGTATGTAAGTTTCAAAAACAGGCTTTGTTGAACGAGAGTTTTATTTTTGAACTCTAAGTTCAGTTGTTGAAAAACATAGGTCTGTCCTTAAAATAAAGGATCAGTATTATGAAAAGGGTGATATAAAATGGCAAAAGCTTCAAGACAAAAAATCGATGAAGAAAATAACGGCTCAGTATCTTCCGAGATTTCGGGAGGTACGGGGAAAAACTCCGCAGCCAAAAGAGCCGCAAAGGCTGCTGCTCTTGCAGGAAAGCGTGAACAGGCAAAGGACGAGATATTCGCTCTTGATATAGGTACACGAAATGTAGTGGGTATAATCGGTCATAACGATGCTGACGGCAAATTCTGCGTAGATCACGCAGTATCCGTCCCCCACACCCAGAGAGCTATGATAGACGGACAGATCGAGGACATCCCCGAGGTTGCCCGTGTGTCCAGGATCGTCAAGACCAAGCTGGAGGAAAAATCAGGCATCAGCCTTTCCCGTGTTGCCATAGCAGCTGCGGGACGTGCTCTCAAAACCCACAGGATCGAGCTTTCCTTTGATATCGAGGACAAGGAAGCCATCAGCGAGGAGGATGTCAGGACATATGAGCTTGAGACCGCTCTTAAAGCTCAGGACGAGCTTGACACTGCAAATGCGGATTCAAGGCTCTCCTTCTATTGTGTAGGTCATACAGTTATCCAGTACCTTCTGGACGACTACAAAATAAAATCTCTTGTGGGACACAAGGGCAAAAAGATCTCCATCGAGCTTATTGCGGCATTCCTGCCAAGCTCCGTTGTGGAAAGCCTCTATGCCGTTATGGATATGAACGGTCTGGAGGTGGCAAGCCTCACGCTGGAGCCTATCGCCGCAATGAATATCATCATTCCCCCCGAGGTACGTCTCATCAACGTTGCTCTGGTGGACATCGGAGCAGGAACATCGGATATCGCCATCTCCCAGAACGGAAGCATCGTTGCTTACGCAATGTCCACAACAGCGGGAGACGAAATTACCGAGGAAATAATCAAGAAATATATCGTTGACTTCAACACTGCCGAGGAAATGAAGCTCAGCAGCGACAAAGCCAAGATAGTATACAACGATATCCTTGGCTTTGAGCATACCGTGGAGTCAAGCGACTTTTTCAAGGCGCTTTATCCTGTAGTGGAGGTCCTTGCCTCCAACATAGCTGAGAATATCATTGCAGCAAACGGACAGGCTCCTGCCGCTGTATTCCTTGTAGGCGGAGGAAGCCTTATCCCCGGTCTTGCAAAATTTGTGTCGGAAAAACTGGAGATACCCGAAAACCGCGTTGCTGTCGGCAGCAAGAACGTCATGAAGAACGTATACTTCGGCAATAACAATATAACGGGTCCCGAGTACGTAACTCCGATCGGCATCGGCGTCACCGCCACTCACAGCAGCGGCTACGACTTCTCTGTTGTGACCCTCAACGACAAGAAAATGCGTATGTTTGACACCCGCACCATGAGAGTCCTTGACCTTCTTATGACTGCAGGATACAAGTCCTCACAGGTAATAGGACGCTCCGGCAGAAATCTCAGCTACACCATCAACGGTGAAAAGCAGCTTATCAAGGGCAAGCTTGCAACTGCTGCCGAGGTAACTCTCAACGGAGCTCCCGCCTCCATCGAAACAAGCGTAAAGCAGGGTGACGTGGTAATATTCAAGCCTGCTGAAAGCGGCTCAAACGCCGAAGCAAAGCTGTCCGACGTGGTTGGAAACGTTGCGGATGAGTTCGTCACCGTAGACGGCACAAAATATCAGTTCGGCATCCTTGCAAAGGTAAACAACAAGCCTGCAAGCGGCGAATATCAGATACAGAACCTTGACAACATCACCGTTTCGGAAATAGAGACTCTTGGCGACCTTATGCAGGCGCTCCCCTTTGACACCTCCCTGCTGGAATTCTACAAGGCAGGAAAGCTGCTGTCTATCGACTATTATCTCAAGGACGGAGACAACATCGTAACAAGCAACAAGCCCAAGGATAAAAAGCCCGAAGCCGGCGACCTTGCAAAGTCCTTTGCCACACCGGAGAAGGAACCGTATCAGGGCGGACTGCTTTTAGGTGTCGATGGGACTCCTCTTGCACCTGCTGAGGCTCCCGCTGTCCCCGAGGCTGCGACCGAGAGCGCACCGACCATCACTGCAACCTCTGCCGCTCCTGAAGCTGCCGCAGTCCAGACTGCTGCTCCCGAGCCGGCACCTGCACCGGTAGAAATACCTGCGCCTGCTCCTGTGGAAGCGCCTGCACCTGCAGCGCCTGCTTCATCACCTGCACCAAGTCCTGCTCCGTCAGCAGAACCGCCCATACCGTCAGAGTTCGTTCCCGATAACTTCTATGTAATGCTCAACGGTGAAAGAACAGATCTTGATCCTAATCCCAATAACCGTCCGCATGAATTTATCGAGCTTATGGCTCTGGCGAATATCGACACGGACAATCCTCCCCCAAGCGGAAACATGATACTCACCATAAACGGCAAGAACGCCAGCTTTATGGACGTTATCCGCATGGGAGATGAGATCGTTATCCGCTGGGCTGATAAATAACAAGGCTGAGCCTTGACCCATTCCGCTGCATACTCTTTTCGCAAAAGCAGCATACGGACACGGAAGCATACTTGTATCTGAAAGGAACGTTTATGAGAATACATCTGAACAATATGTACCGTCCCATAACTGCTGCCCCTTTCAGAAAAAACAGCGCATATACGGAGATAGAGCCATGCGGACTGCTCAGACCTTATATACGCTGCTTCTGGGGGACTCCTGCGCCAATTGATGCGGGAACTCCCCTGCATGACTGCGGACTTGTTGTCCCGGACACCTGCATGGACATCATTTTCCATATCAATTACACCGAAAACTGCGCTGACGGGATCTTCTGCGCTCTGGACGACCGTTCCTGTCTGCTTCCTGAGGGCGGAATAAGTCCTGTCAAAACGTCGGTATTCGGTATACGGTTTTACGCCTGGACTGCTTCCCTTTTCACGGAGACTCCTCTCAACGGAAGCAAAAACGGGCGTTTTCCCGTCGATGCATTTTTTCCGGAGCTGAAAAAACAGCTTGTACCGATGCTCTTTGAAACGGAATCGCTTACAGAAAAGGTTCATGCTGCGGAAGGCATTTTATTAAAAAATATACATACCGGACTGTCAGACCCCGATCTCATGAACGGGATATATCATATGATAGCTTCAAACGGGACTTCCAAAATGAAAGACCTGACCTCCTGTACAGGTGTATCGGAAAGGAAGCTTGAACGTCTTTTCGACAGATACACGGGGATATCTCCTAAAACAATGTGCGGACTGATACGCTATCAGCTGTTATGGCAGGACATCCTTTTTGACGGTCGCTTTGACCCCTCCGATGCTGTTGAAAAATACGGATACTTCGATCAGGCGCATATGCTCAACGATTTCAAAAGACGGCATATGATGAGTCCGCGGGAAGCGGTCTCCATGGCGAACGAGTTCGCCTGCGAACAAGTCACCTGCAAATAAATATGCCGATGTCGGATTTTTACAATACAAAGACCTCCTGTCTGTGCTATGATAAGTACAGAAAAGGAGGTATTTTTATGGTCGATTCAAGATGCGGTCTCCACTGCACCGGATGCAGCTACAAGGAAAGCAGCGGATGCAAAGGATGCATCGAAACAGAGGGACACCCTTTTTACGGAGAATGTCCCATAGCGGTATGCTGTCAGGATAAGGGCTTTGTCCACTACGGAGAGTGTCCGGATATCCCATGCGAGCAGCTCTATGCTTACTCTTATCTTGACAAGGAGCACGGGGATGATCCTCCCGGGGCGAGGATAGAGCAGTGCAAAAGATGGAGGGAGGAGAGTCTTGCACAAAAATAATTGTCAATACCTATGATTCTGCGTAAAAATTTCTCCTCACCTGTTGAAAATTTTATCATATAATGGTATAATGATATCCAGTGGTGTTTAACGCCGCAAAAATCAATAGGAGAATCGTACAATATCATGGATAAAAAAATAAACAGGAAGAAAAATCAAAGAAAAGAAAGCGCACTGCGCGGGATAAAATATCTGTTGATAATAACTGTTCTGATAATCGCACTGGCGTTTCTTATGACAAGACTGGTCTTTAAAAAGGTAGACGAGGACGCAGATTCCGTCTCCGACACAGCCATAACAGAAACGACCCCTGCAGAAACAGAACCCGAGGAGGACGAGAATATCGACAACAAGTGGGCAATGTTCCTTGTGAACAAGAAAAATCCCCTGCCAAAAAACTACGACGACATCATAGAGACCACAGTGGTCTTTGAAAGCTGGCGGGAATATTTTCTGGACGTTCGTGCAGCAGACTACATAAAGCGCATGATCGACGATGCTGCAGAGGACGGCGTTGACCTGCTGGTAGTGTCCGCATACCGTGACATGGCATATCAGCAGCAGAATTTTGACAACAGCGTCCAGGACAGAGTAGACCGTGGCATGAGCTATGATGACGCCTACGCAGACACTCTCGCAGAGGTAGCGCTTCCCGGTGAAAGCGAGCACAATGCGGGTCTTGCACTGGACATCATGTGCGAGGAGAACCAGAACATGGACGACGACAGCTTTGAAACCACCGAAGCCTTCGCATGGCTTGACAAGCACGCCCATGAGTACGGATTTATCCTGCGGTATCCGAAGGGCAAGCAGGACATCACAGGCATCATCTACGAGCCGTGGCATTACCGTTTTGTTGGTCTTTACTACGCAAAGGAGATCAAGGAAAGCGGTCTGTGTCTGGAAGAGTATTACGAGTCCAGAGGCTGGGTAGACAAGGACGGCAAGGCAACGAAAATGCGCGGACCCTTTGACGAGCCCGCAGAAGAAGAGACTGTCACCACTACCACCGCCCCCACCGAGCCAAAGGAGACCATGCCTCCCTACTCCGAACAGAAGGTCTCTATTGTAGTATAAGCAAGGCTGAGCCTTGACCCTTATCTACCCCCACCATCAGAAAGCGCAAATTGTTTATCATGCTTTAGCCCCCTATCAAGGGGGCAGTTTA
>JAFLUI010000122.1 GCA_022508825.1 Oscillospiraceae bacterium | reverse complement strand
AGTATGACGATAATATACTGCAAGAAACTGAAGATGAATTTGATGGTGATGAAGCATGATAATCAATAAATTGCAATTACATAATTTCGGAGTGTATGCTTCGGATAATACCTTTATATTCAACAGTGAAAAGCCCGTGATTCTTATAGGCGGTATGAATGGTAGAGGCAAAACAACATTTCTTGAAGCAATCCTTCTGGCACTATACGGAAAGAACTCCTTTGCTGTACAAGAAAGCATTCATGGGGCTTATGGAAAGTACTTAAAAGCACATACCAATATTGCAGACGGTACTAATGAAAGCTTTGTCGAGCTTGAATTTGAAATTGAAGAAAACGGCAAAAACAATGTTTATACAGTCAATCGAAGCTGGAATTTAAACGTTAAAAAAATAAAAGACAAGGTCACCGTTAAAAAAAATGGTAATGATGACACTTTCCTCGCCCAAAACTGGACCATGTTTATAGAAAGTATTTTGCCAAGTGCTTTGGCTAATTTCTATTTTTTTGATGGTGAAAAAATAGCTGAGCTAGCGGAAAGTGAAACAAGTATTCAGATGAAGAGTTCTATTAAGGCTCTTCTCGGTATCAATGTTATTGATCTCCTTGAGAATGACATTACACGCATTATAAAAAGAATGGATACAGAGCAGACTGACAGCTATAATGGATCATACATTGAGGAATTAAGACACATAAAAGACGAAAAAGCGGATATTCTCAAGCAGATAGATGATGAGATTGCTGAATTAGAAAAACGTCTTAGCCATATCAATAAAAAAATAGACAAGAAAACAGAGGAGTTTAATGCTAAGGGCGGACAGATTGCCAGTCAATCTCAGGAACTATTTTCCGAGAGGATCTCACTCAATTCTGAAATAAAAAAAATTCAAGAGAGATATCTTGAATTTGCTGCAGGAGAACTCCCTCTTTTGATGGTACAAGATCTGTTAACATCAATAAAGAGCCAAGCTGAAACCGAGCGCGAAAACAAGTCGATGTCGGTAGCTGTAAAAAAAATCAATCAGATGTTTAAGGAGTATTCTGATAAGACTAATAAATCCTCTGACGAAATAGCTCAATTTATAAAGTATTTAAAGAAACAAGCCAAAAAGAAACAGACCAAAAGCATATTTGATCTGTCAGAAAATGCATATATTCAACTTTCAATGTTACTCTCCAGTCAGTTATATAACACACAGCATAATTATAATTCTTCTAAAACTAACGAACAAAAGCTTTTGAACAGAATAAATGAAATTGATAATTATCTTTCCGTTGATATTGATGAAAAGGCGATTGCACGCCTTTATAAAAAAATAGGCGAATTGCAAAAGGAGCGTATGGATATTGAAGTTGATATTGAAACTTTGAAAAAACAGCGAATAACAGCAAATGGTGAATTCCAAAAAGCAACAAGTGAGTTTAATTGTTTTGTAGATAAAGCAATTGCGTCTATGGAGCGCGGTGACGATGTTCAACGCATACATAAATATGCTTTAAAAGCACAACAGCTGGCTGCAAAGTATAAAATCGAACTTCAAAAATCTAAGATTGCAAATTTAGCAGAAACAATGACAAGATGTTATAAAAAGATACTTGGGAAGAAGAATCTGATAGACAGAATAGAAATGGATGCAGAAACACTCGACTATCACTATATTGATGTCAATGGTAATGAAGTTATGAAAAGCAGTCTTTCTGCCGGTGAAAAGCAGCTTATGGTAATTGCAATGCTATGGGCATTGGCAGAGTGTTCAAATAAAATGCTTCCTGTAATAATTGATACACCACTTGCAAGACTTGATTCACTGCACAGAAAAGCCCTGATTGAACGCTATTTCCCTAACGCAAGCTATCAGACCATTATATTGTCTACAGATTCAGAAATTGATGCTAATTACTATGAAATCATTAAGTCTTACGTCAGCAATGAGTTTACTCTTGTTTATGATGAGAGTGAAAAACGTTCCTATGTTAGAACAGGGTATTTTGAGGAGGACAGGCATGATCGTAAAGCAAATTAAACTTTCTAACTCTGCCAAAGATAAGCTGGCTAGGCTTAAAGGAAAAACAGGTATTCAGAATTGGAACGTGTTGTGTAGATGGGCTCTTTGCTTTTCACTTAAAGAAGGGACAATTCCTACTGATATTGAAATACCAGCTGATAGCAATGTTGAAATGTCATGGCTTACATTTACAGGAGAATATCACGAAATCTATGAAGCCCTTATAAAAGAATGGTGCATTGTAAATGAGTTGAGTACAGACAATGAAACTTTGGCGAAGTATTTGAAATTACATCTTGAAAGAGGAATTGGTTATCTCAGTGGCACAAATTTTGTAAAGGATCTTAAAGGGTTAATCGATAAATCGTTAAGCGAGGAATAATGGTATGAGTATTTATCTGGATTATAATGCATCGACACCGTTGGATCAGAGGGTTCTTGATGTAATGATCGATATTTATCAGAATAAATATGGTAATGCTGATAGTAGAACGCATGATTTTGGAGAAACTGCACGTTCTACAGTTGAAAACGCTCGTAAGCAGGTGGCAGCGCTGCTTGATATTAATAAAGATGAAGTGTTCTTTACAAGCGGAGCTACAGAGAGCAATAATATCTCTATTTTAGGTTTACGGGAATATGCTGAGAAAACCTCTAAAAAGCATATTATTACAACATCTATTGAGCACAAAGCTGTCCTTGAACCGTTACATCATCTTGAAAAACAAGGTTTCGAGGTAACATACATTGCTCCTGATTCAAGCGGACGTATAAACGCCGATGAATTGCTGAGTAAAGTCAGAAATGATACCCTGCTTGTTTCTGTTATGCACGCCAATAATGAAACCGGTATTATCCAGCCAATTGATATTATTGGCGAAGCGCTTTCAGAAACTGATACTTTTTTCCACGTCGACGCCGCTCAGAGCTTCGGAAAGCTCGTCGATGAACTCAAGAATACCAAATATAATTTCTTGTCTGCAAGCGCTCATAAAATGTACGGTCCGCAAGGAGTCGGAGCTTTAATTTTAAAAAAGAACCGTTATAAGATGCCTCCTATTAAGTCAATCATGTTCGGGGGAAGTCAAGAAAAAGGAATACGTCCCGGAACAATACCGACCGCTTTGATTGCCGGATTCGGCAAAGCTTGCGAGATTGCAGCCGATGAGCATACTTCCAACTATATCAGATATCAGAATAATAAAGCGTTTATCTTGGATGCGTTAAATGCTTCCGGTATTGATTATAGCATCAATGGAGATTTAGAATACGCTATGCCAAATACACTGAATGTCTCTTTTAACGGTGTAAACTCTGAAGCGCTGATGCTTGCTACAAGACAGTATTGTGCGGTATCAAACGGTTCAGCTTGTAATTCAAGCAGCTATAAACCAAGCTATGTGTTATTGGCTATGGGATTATCCTTGGATAGGATCGAGAGTGCGATTCGTATTAGTTGGGGTATAAACAATGAAGGCTTCCAAGATTATTTTGATAAACTAATAGCTGCTGTTAACGAGTTTTAACGAAGGAGCTTTAAGATGAAATCTTTATCGATTGAGCTATACTAGTGGAAAACCGCAGGAATTCTTTAAGGAATTGTTGCGGATCTTCAAAGTAATTATTAATTAGTTTTTTCACTTCATCTTCACTGGAGCATTGATCAATCGTTTCCTGTGTAGGATAATTACAAAAGTTTTCTTTGAGTTTTGATAAATAATCTAAAGAATATTCACATGTAATATCCTTCTTTTTATTGTACAAATAATCGTATTTTTGAAAAATAGTTCCGTTTCCCAATTTTTTATTAATGGGTTCAGGGATAAATATATAATTGAACAGTGAATTCCTATATCTTTTGATCTTCTTTGGGTAAGGTATAGATACATTTTTATGCTTATACTCAACTACTATATTTCCACTTTCAGCGATAATAAAATGCTCAAGACTGTATTTTTCTGAATTTGAGAAGAAAGAAAGCATTTCAGATTTGTTTGTGCAATCTATTTTAAATTCACCGTTCTCATTTTGGGTGATTTTAATGAAGTTATAAAGAATTGCAACAGCTTTACAAATGAACTGTTGATCTCGATTGCTTTCATCATCTTCTTGTTCAGCGTATTTATATGCAGCACCAAGCTTGCCTATTGATAATTCGATCGAATTTAAACGATTAACTATCCATTCAGTGAGTTTGAGACTAAAGTTTTCTTGATTAACGATAGATGTAAAAGTGTTATTGTCTTTCTTAGTTGAAAAGACAATAAATAGTATTGCCGCTGAATAAACACTATATATTGATTTGTAATCAGTTTTTTTATGCTCATTTTCATCTAAGTATTCTAATATATACTTGAAAACAAGTATTTTCGGAGTAACATCTTTATTTAGCAAGATTGTACGCATCATATAGAAAAAGCATTGAAGTTCTTGATCGTCAATCCTTAGACTCTTGCCATTTTTATCAACGTCACTACAGTTAAACAAGCTTTTGAAATCATCATTGATTGAAGAATTACGTACAATATTTGATATTATTTCTATAGCACGTTTGCAGGTGATCATTGCTTGTTTCATAAAACCAATATCGCAAATCACTTCTATTAAATGAGTGCCCTCGTAATAATCTGTACCATCAATAGATACTTCATTTTTTAAGCAAAAATCGGTTCCTTATGTAATCTTTTTGTCACGATAATCCTCGTTTTTCTCAAGCTCGCATTGAAAATAATGCTCATAAAATTTCATAAGCGGATAGCATTCTGACTTTAATTTATACTTACTATGGGAATATGAATTTAAGTCATGTACTACTTGCTTGTTATTTTGCCAAAGAAATCTTATCTCTTGGCTAGTATCCTTGCTGAACAGGTATCCCTTAAAAATATCTTCGGTATCAAGCTTTACCCCCTTAAGATTAACATCCAAGAAGTACTGAATGCTTGTAGCTTCAGTATCTGCTTGACTTACAATAATATTAACTTCGGATTTTTTTAAATTAGTAAGCAGACCCTCTGCTTTTCTTCTTTTCTTTAATATATCCTCTTTAAGAAGTGTATCTATTAATTCTTTTATTCTATCTCTTTGTTTGTACTTATCAGATTCTATTATTTTAGCTCTTTCAATTTCATTAAATTTGCTGATATCACACTCTTTATCTATATATGCTTTAAGTTCAGTAAAACTTTGATTTATCAATTCGCAAGTATCAAACACTTCTATTGATTGTCCATGTAATTTTTTTATGCAATAAATAATTAACAGAATTATGGTTGTCCTTTGTTGACCATCAATAATCTCATAATTATTTGAGTTAATTGATAGAATAATATTTCCTAGGAATTTTGATCCACTGTTTAAATCAGAGAGCAAGCGTTTAACATTATCTGATGACCATCGAATTTCCCTTTGGAATAAAGGAATCTCATATTTTCTATTTTCATTAAAAACGATTGTATGAGCATCTGGTTTACCATCATTTATGTTGATTTCTTTTGAATTTGGTGACAAGTAATCCTCTATTGTTATTATCGTTCCTGCTATTTTTGACAATGAAAACACCTCCGAATATAATATATATAATTATATCATTTTTCGACATTATTTTCAAGAGGATTTTCATCAGTGTAATACGGTATTTTGTAGAATTGCCAATGATATGGTACACCAATCTCAAAAACAAATGATGTAAAAGGTATTCCACGAAGCAGAGCAGTCAAAGAATCACCGAGAGATAATCCTCAAGGACAGCCTGCAGGCTTCCGTGCTTTAAACACGACTTCGATATACTGTTTGACAGCTTATTGTATTTCTTAAGCTGTTTTCTGCCGTCCTCAAGGCTGTACATACGCATTTTCATGTAAAACCGCTGTTCATCTAACCTGTGCTGACGCTCTACCTTGCCATTGCGATGAGGTGTTGCTACTCTGATATAAAGGCAATTCCTGAATTACATCATATGTTAAAGGATTAAAAAAGGATATATCTGCAGTAAAAAGCTCTATTATTTACGATTATAACAGCGGTCTTGTCGAAGGTAGTGTTACAAAAATTAAATTAATAAGGCGAATTATGTATGGCAGAAACAGCTTTGCTCTGATTAAAGCAAAAGTATTGATGCATGAGCTTTTATACGTCTGCACCAACTAACATTGAAAAGAGCCTATTTGGCGCTTACTAACAAACAACTCCTATCCGTATGGGAATTCGGATAGGAGCTGCAAGATTTTTCGATAGAAATGCACCTGTTTTAACCACTTGTTTATCACTTATCGGTATTAAAAACCGCCATAAATCAGAGAATACACTTTGTTTTAGTAATATTTTATGAGACGTTGCCTACAGCTTTTTGAAAACGACTGTTACTGTCATTATGTCGTCTTTGGTATTGGCGAAGATATCCCCTTCCATTTTGAACATCAGCTTCCGGCAGATGAAAAGTCCCAGTCCGCTGCCGTTTTTGCCTGCGCTGTTTGAACCTCTCCAGAAGCTGTCAAAAATGTGTACCTGCTCGTCCTCGCTGAGAGTGCAGCCGCTGTTGCTTATGCTCACCAGGCGGCAGTCCTCTTCATCGGAAAAGCTTATAGTAATATTCTTTCCATCACCATATTTTATAGCATTCTCCATTATGTTCTGAAACACCTTTACGCTCCTGTCGAGGTCGCCGAATATCAGACAGTCAGTGTATTTTTCTACTGTGAAATTAGTTGCAGTCAATGACAATTTTCCCGAATAGTAGCTCTGTATCTGCCCTATCGTCTCAGAGAGATAGAACTCCTTGTTGTCAACGGTGAATTCCATAAAATCGTCCTTGACTGAATTGGTCAGCTCGGTCACCAGCCGTTCTATCTCGTCGGCTTTTTCACCTATGCTCTCGGCAGTTTCACGCTGCTTTTCCTTTTCGTCATATATGCCCTTTGAAAGCGCCTTGGAATACAGTTTTATCGCTGAAAGAGGCGTTTTTATATCGTGGGATATGGACAGCAGCAGGGTCTGCTTTTCCTTTATCAGTTCAAGCTCCTTGTTTTTTTGATGCTCCATATTTTCTCTGAGCATATTTACGCCCCATACGAATTTGCCGAAAAACCGACTTTTGTTCTCTTTCAGCGGTGCGGTGAGATTTCCCTTTGAAATCTCATAGGGAACGGTTGAGAACCTGAAAAAGGGTCTTAGAAGTCTTGTGCGGATAAACAGCAGCAGAGCTATCATAGCGACAGCCGCACAGCCCAGAACAATGTTAATGATAAGCAGTATTCGCCCGTCTGCATTTGAAGTGTAGCTGTAGTCAAAGCGATATATCTCCCCGTCTATCTGCCTGATAAAATAAGTACCTTTCCGGCTGAAAAAATCCTCGCTGCCGTCGTATTTTTCGACCGATTCTACATACTCGCACTCCGAGATATCCGCATTGCCGTTTTCTTCTATACTAAGACTCAGACGGCTTATCTCCACCATATACGGCTTGTTTCTGCTCTCCTCGGTGCTGAGATAGAAATAATTCACCGCTGCGGCAA
>JAFLUI010000121.1 GCA_022508825.1 Oscillospiraceae bacterium | reverse complement strand
ATTATAACACATTTTCAAAAAAATTAACATATATTTTGTAAAAAAAACATACAAATTTGCCTAATTTATGTCTTTAATTTTTTATTGCAATGTGCTATGATTATATACATATTTAATATGTGATGTTTTTGGAGGGTGTGTAAATGAGAGCTGTCGTTACAGTCATCGGTAAGGATACGGTCGGTATCCTCACTAAGGTAAGCGGTATATGCACCGAATATAACGCCAATGTTATTGAGGTCACACAAAGCGTTCTGCAGGATATGTTTGCAATGATAATGCTTGTGGATATTTCACGACTGAATAAGGACTTTACTGAGCTTGTGGCAAGAATGACGGATCTCGGTCAGGAGCTGGGGCTCCAGATCCACACGATGCATGAGGAGATCTTTGAGTCAATGCACAGAATATAACTGCGGGACAGGAGCTTTTCTATGATCAACGTTCATGATATACTTGAAACTATACGTATGATACAGGACGAATGTCTTGATATACGTACAATTACTATGGGTATCTCGCTTCTTGACTGTATCGACAGCGATATCGAAAAGGCGTGTACCAAGGTGTACGATAAGATAACAAGATGCGCAAAGGATCTTGTAAGGGTAGGGGAGGATATCGAAAAGGAATACGGTATCCCTATCATCAATAAGAGACTTTCCGTTACGCCTATAGCCATTGTTTCGGCAGCCTGCAAGGAGAGTCCCGTAAAGTTTGCGCTTACTATGGAGAAGGCTGCAAAGGCTTGCGGAGTAAATCTTATCGGAGGATATTCCGCTCTTGTGCAGAAGGGCTTTTCCGCCGGAGACGAGCGTCTTATCGAAACTATCCCCGAGGCTCTGGCTTCTACAAGCTGTGTGTGCTCTTCGGTAAATGTAGGGTCTACAAAGACGGGCATAAATCTTGACGCCTGCCGCATGATGGGGCATATAATAAAGAAGAGCGCGGAGCTTACGGTGGATAACCAATGCTTCGGTGCGGCAAAGCTGGTGGCTTTCTGCAATGCTGTGGAGGATAACCCCTTTATGGCGGGAGCTTTCCACGGAGTAGGCGAGCCTGACTGTATCATCAACGTGGGAGTTTCCGGTCCGGGCGTTGTAAGGTCGGCGCTCAGAAAATATCCGGACGCCGATATTACCGGACTTTCCGATGTTATAAAGAAGACTTCATATAAAATTACCCGTGTGGGTCAGCTTGTGGGAGTGACAGCTTCCGAAAGACTGGGTGTACCCTTCGGCATTGTTGACCTTTCCCTTGCTCCTACTCCTGCGGTGGGAGACAGCGTGGCGTACATTTTAGAGGAGATGGGTCTTGAAAAATGCGGTGCCTGCGGTACTACAGCGGCTCTGGCGCTTCTCAATGACGCAGTTAAAAAGGGCGGTGTAATGGCTTGCTCCAGAATAGGCGGACTCTCGGGAGCGTTTATCCCTGTATCTGAGGACGCGGGAATGATCGCTGCTGCCGAATGCGGCGCTCTTTCTATAGAAAAGCTGGAGGCAATGACCGCTGTATGCTCGGTGGGACTTGACATGATATGCATCCCCGGCGACACTGAGGAGGACGTTATCTCCGCTATTATTGCCGATGAGGCTGCTATCGGAATGATAAACAGCAAGACAACAGCAGTTAGAATAATCCCCGCTATCGGAATGAAAGAGGGAGATGTTCTTGACTGGGGGGGACTTTTCGGAAAGGGTCCCGTTATGAGAGTCAATACAAACTCTCCGTCAAAATTTATAAACAGGGGCGGACAGATACCTGCACCGCTTCACAGCCTTAAAAACTGATATTATAGCAGAAACGCCTGTGACCTCTTGGTGATGAGACGGACGCAGGGGTTTGCTGTGTAAGGATAGGGTGATCTATATGGAAAATGTTATTGCCAGCATTCTCGAAATAGAGAATAATGCAAAGTCCCGTCTTGCGGAAGCAGAAAAGAAAAGAAACCGTATTATTGCAGATGCCAAGGCAGAGCAGGAAAATATGGTGGCAGCCAAGATCCGTGAGGCAGAGAAACGTCTTGGAGAAATAGATTCCGAGGAAAAGAAAAGGGCTGAGGAAAGGATGGCGGAGATCGAAAAGAGCAAGGATGATGAGATACGCCGTCTGGACAGCGTTTTCGAGAAGCAGCGCGGAAAGTGGGAGGACGAAATTTTTAATGCAATAATAAACGGCTGATATATCGGGAACAGATGACGTTCAGGATATTGCCTTGACTTTTCCGAAAGAAGGTGATGCGCTTGGCTAAGAATTATAATGCTACTGTTGCGAAGATCATGGCTATATACGGAAAGCGGATAATGCCTCAGGATTATACCGAGATGATGAATAAGCAAAGTGTTCCCGAGGTGGCAGAGTATCTTAAAAAAAACACTCATTACAGCGAGCTGCTTTCCGCTATTGACACACGTACCGTTCACAGAGGAATGCTTGAAAACCTGCTGCACAGAAGTATCTTTGAGACATACATGAGAATAACCGGCTTCGAGCATATTTCAAAGCAGGAGTTTTACAACTATAAGATACTCCAGACCGAGATCGACGAAATACTCAGGTGTATCCGTTTTATAAATGCAGGATCGCAGAAAATGATCGCTGATATCCCTATTTATATCAATCCGTACACCTCCTTTGATTTGCTGGAGCTTGCAAAGGTAACTGATTTCCGTGAGCTGCTCTCTTTCCTGAAAAAGACCCCTTATTACGATGTGCTCAGGGAGATCCATCCCGATGCAGACGGCAGGGTAGACGTAACAAGGTGTGAGACTCTATTAAGATCATATTATATCAGCAGACTTAAAAGCTCCCTTAAATTCAAAAGTCAGGACGTAAAGCTGTTTACCGCTCTGCTTGATACGGATACAGACCTTATCAATGTGATAAATTCTTACCGTCTTACAGCCTTCTTTGATGCGTCTGATGCTGTCATAGAAAGAGATATGCTTCCTTTTTACGGCAGACTTTCGGCGGCAAAGCAAAAGGAGATATACAGCGCCAGAGATTCGGAAGAATTTATAAGACGCTTTTCAAAAACCTATTACGGCAAGCAGATGATCGAAAACGGATATGATATAAATAATCTTGAGCGCAGCGCTCAGAGGCTCAGATATAAATATGCCAAGAGTATGCTTAAACGCTCTGCTTCTGCGCCGCTTAGCGTGTATGCCTTTATTTTCCTTCTGGAGATCGAAGTCCAGAACATTATAAGTATAATAGAGGGAATACGCTATGGGATAGAGGTCAATAAAATAGCATCCCTTATTATTATGTGAAAGAGGTGACTGCACAGTGTCGATAGAAAAAATGGAGCTTGTCAATATTGCGGGGCTTACCAAGGACTTGGATACAGTCCTTGTAAAACTCAGTGACTGCGGCTGCTTTCATATTGAGTCTGCTACTAAGATGGCGGGCAAAAAGACCGGATTTACCACTCTTAAGGAAGAAAACCCCTATACTCCGCTTCTGAAACAGCTTAGTGAGATATCCACTCAGTCGGGAGTGAAGTTCACGAGCGTTGACTACAAGGACGTGGAAAATGAGAGCCTTTCCAAGCTTGAACGGTATATAAGGGGAATAAGAAAAAAGCTGGATATTGTCAAGGATAAGGAAACTAAGGCTGCTGAACTGCTTTCAGTGCATGAGCAGGCTGTGTATCAGGTAGACCACCTGCAGGGTATCCATGCGGACTTTGAACAGCTTTTTGCCTGTGAGCATATAAAAATGCGTCTGGGACGTCTGCCGGTGGACAGCTACAGCAAGCTTTCCTATTACGATGACAAGCCGTTTTACTTCAAGTATTTCAGCACGGAAAAGGAATATTACTGGGGTATGTATTTTGTCCCTGTGGCTTATCAGGAGGATGTGGACGGTATTTTCGCCGATCTGTACTTTGAGCGTACTCATATCCCGGATTTTGTACGCGGAGACCCTTCGGAAGCTTCTAAAGAGCTGCACAAAATGGTGGAGGATGACCAAAAGGCTATTGAGGACTGCAAGACCCAGTATGATGAGATCCTGAATAAGGAAATGGACAGGCTTTGCAGGATATTCTCCCGTTTAAAGTCTCAGCATGATAATTTTGACCTGCGGAACAAGGCTGCTATAGTAAACGACAAGTTCTATATTGTGGGCTTCATACCTAAAAGGGAATCAGACAGCTTTCTTACCATGTTTGATGATCTGGAAAGCGTTTCTGTTGTCCTGCAGCCTGCAGACGCAAACGGAAAGCTTGAACCTCCTATCAAGCTGAAAAACAATAAGTTTACGGAGCCGTTTTCAATGTTTGTGGATATGTACGGGCTTCCGTCATACAATGGGATAAATCCTACCGCATTTGTAGCGGTGACATATACGCTGCTGTTCGGAATAATGTTCGGCGATGTGGGACAGGGTCTGGTGCTTGCAATAGCGGGAGCGCTGCTCTGGAAATTCAAGAAATTTGCTCTGGGTCCCATCATTACAAGAGTGGGAATATCCGGTGCTGTTTTCGGACTGCTGTACGGAAGCGTGTTCGGATACGAAGAGCTGCTGGATCCCGTGTATGAATCGCTGGGGATAACCTTCCTGCCCTTCAAGGTAATGCACAATGTTACTACGATATTGATAGGCGCTATTGCAATAGGCGTTCTGATAATGATAATTTCGATACTGATAAACGTTGTCACGGGAATAAAGAACAAGAAATACGAGGAAGCTCTTTTCGGAAACAACGGAATAGCAGGACTTGTATTTTTCGGATCGCTGCTTGCAGGTGCTGTCGGAACGCTTTTTGGCGTGAAGATGTTTACTCCTGTTTATGTTATCTGCCTTATCATACTGCCTCTTGCTGCAATGTTCCTGAGAGAACCGCTGACATATTGGGTCAGAGGCAAGAAATTTGAGATGGAAGGCGGAATGACCGACTTCATAGCTTCAAATTTCTTTGAGGTATTTGAGTTCCTGCTGGGATACGCTACAAACACCCTGTCATTTGTCCGTATAGGCGGATTTGTACTTTCCCATGCGTCTATGATGCTGGTGGTAATGGCGCTGGCAAATCATGTTTCAAATGTTGGCGTGCCTTTGGTAGTTATCTTCGGAAACATATTCGTTATGGGTCTTGAAGGTCTGTTAGTGGGTATCCAGACACTTCGTCTCGAGTTCTACGAGATATTCTCACGCTTTTATTCGGGGGACGGAAAACCGTTTACACCCGTTAAGATCAACTATGATGAAAACATAGAATAAAATTTTGGAGGAATTTTTTATGCTGTACATTTTTCTGCTTCCTATCGTTATTGTAGCGATCCTTTTGCTTCCTGCGGTCATCGCAGTTAAAAGAAAAAGAGGCGAGAGGTCTGTAAGACACGCTATCATAGGAAATTTATGCGCTTTCTTCGGTGTTATGGTCATCTGCGCTGCGCTTCCTATCGGAATGTATGCTTCTGCGGAGACATCTTCCGATACATCCGCTGCTGCAGAGGCTGAGGAGTCAAGCAGTGACGGAAGCGGTATGGGCTATCTTGCAGCTGCTCTGGCTGTAGGTCTTGGCTCTATCGGCGGCGGTATCGCTGTTGCGGCTGCTGCTCCTGCTGCTATCGGAGCAGTAAGCGAGGATCCTAAATCCTTCTCAAAGGCTCTGATCTTCGTTGCTCTCGGTGAAGGTTGTGCGCTTTACGGATTCGTTGTTGCACTGCTTATGCTGTTTATGTAAAACGGAGGCATTTATGCGTTTTTATCTGATAAGCGACAATGTGGATACGCAGATGGGTATGCGTCTTGCGGGGATAGAGGGCGTTGTTGTTCACGAACCGGCTGAAGTACGGGAGGCACTTAAGGAGGCTGCGGAGGACAGCGGCATAGCCGTGGTACTTATCACTGAAAAGCTGGTAAAGCTTTGCGAGGAGATGTTTTACGACTACAAGCTCAATCACAAGCAGCCGCTGATAATATCGATTCCTGACCGTCACGCTACATCAAATATTACAGAACAGATATCGGGATATATTGAGTCTGCTATCGGATTGAAGCTGTAAGTCTGCACCGCCGTTTCAAAATGGGCGGTATTGCCTGAAAAGGAGATAGTTTTTATGGAAATGAACAATGAGAAGCTGCAGAAGTTTATCGATGCGGTCAACGATGAGATCGAAATAAAGGTCAGTGAAATGCTCTCAGATGCGGAAGAACAGAAAAAGGAGATTCTTGCAGAGGCTGAGAGAGAGTCTGAGGAATATGCTGACAGACATTTCAATATCGGTTCAAAGAAGAATGAAAACCGCTATGTCCGTGATATTTCAAGGGCAGAGCTGGAAATGAAAAAGGCTGTTCTCCAGCACAGAGAGGAGCTTACTGCAAAGATCTTTGATGTGGTGGAAAAGCGTCTTCTTAAGTATCATGATGACCCTAAATATGTGGATATGCTCATTAAAAATCTGCTTCTGATGCACGTTTCTGATGGTTCGGAGATATTTCTCTCTCCTGATGATATGAAGTACGCCGATACACTTAAAAAAGCAGTCCGTGCGGAAAATGTGACCTTCTCTCCCGATGAGAAGATCAGACTGGGAGGACTCTCGGTCTACAAGAAGGAAAAGGGCACTATTTCCGACAAGACCTTTGATCTGGCTGTTGAGGAGCAGAAACGTTCCTTTGCAAACAGCAATGCTTTTGCGCAATAGTATAATACAGGGGATGTCCTGACAAAGGAGGCACAGCCTTGAATACAATATATTCTGTAAACGGTCCTGTTGTAAAGGTGAGAGATACAAAGGATTTCTCAATGCTTGAAATGGTCTATGTGGGCACAAAACGCCTTATCGGAGAGGTAATTGGGATCACCTCGGATGAGACCACTATCCAGGTATATGAATCCACAACAGGATTAAAGCCGGGAGAGCCTGTGGAAGGCACAGGAATGCCTATGTCTGCAACACTTGGCCCCGGAATACTTTCAAATATTTTTGACGGCATAGAGCGTCCGCTGAAACAGATAGAAGCGGTAAGCGGCGCATTCATAGCAGAGGGAGCCAATGTTCCCGCTCTTGATACAACTAAAAAGTACGATGTAAAGATCACTGCTGCTGTAGGAGACCGTCTTGAAGGCGGGGATATTTATGCCGTGTGTCCCGAGACGCCTGTTATAGAGCACAGATGTATGCTCCACCCGAATCTCAGCGGAGAGGTCATCTGGACTGCAGGAGACGGCAGATACACTATAAACGACACGGTAGTGCGTATAAAGGACGATAAGGGACAGCTCACAAACCTGACCCTTTGCCAGAAGTGGCCTATCAAGCAGAGCAGACCATTTAAGGAGCGTCTGCCTATAAGCAAGCCGCTTATTACGGGACAGAGAATAATAGATACCATCCTGCCTATTGCAAAGGGCGGTACTGCGGCAGTTCCCGGCGGATTCGGAACAGGCAAGACCATGACCCAGCATCAGCTGGCAAAATGGTGTGATGCGGATATTATCGTATACATCGGCTGCGGAGAGCGCGGAAACGAAATGACACAGGTTCTGGAGGAATTTTCCGAGCTTGTTGACCC
>JAFLUI010000120.1:3425-7552 GCA_022508825.1 Oscillospiraceae bacterium | reverse complement strand
TCAGCATTCTCTTCATGGTTTCTTCCTCCTATTAGTTCCGCCTTTCAGCGATTCTTTGACCCGTTTTGACGGGCCGTTATATCCATTTTAATCCATCGAATGGAGATTTGCAAATGAAAGCGGAAGCGTTTTGACGCTCCCATCAGGCAAATTTGGCAAATAAAGGACCCCTGCATATTGGAGATAAAACGGCGGATACTAATTCCTGTTGAACCAAATAGAGATGGGAGGACTTCATTTATGAAGGCAACAGGAATCGTGCGAAGGATCGACGATTAAGTTATAATAGGAGCAAGGTCAGAAAGCCTTGAAAACACTGGTGTTTCGCTGATTTTGTCCAACTTCACGAGCAAAGTGAAAGCAAGCTGTATGACTGCGGTGAGCTGCAACCGCGCTTAGGAAAGGAGGACGCAGCATCAAAACTAAATACCCATCGGGATAGCCCCGTTATTGCACTGCGCATAGCAGAACAATGACGGGGCTTATTTTTTTGCAGAAATGGAGGTAAGGAAAATGCGCCCAGTAGGTAGCATTATGGCGTTTGAGGTGATGATGAAAGAAACGCCGTACTCTCGATACGATAGCGGCTGCGAAGGAATCACACCAGAATGCCGGACTTGCCGTTTCCATCGTCCGCACTGGAAATATCAATCCTGCGTCTTTGAGGAATGTCCCTATTCCGAGATCAGCTTGTCAACACGACGCTGCCAGCAGGAAAAGGCAAAGGAGCGTTGATCGTATGGCAGTTTTCAGAATAGCAAAAATGAGCGACTTCACAACGATGAGCAACCATCATCTCAGGAATAAGAAACTCTCGTTGAAAGCAGTCGGTCTAATGTCAAAAATCTTGAGTCTCCCTGATGAATGGGACTACTCCCTCAAGGGACTCGCCAAGCTCAACACTGATGGCATAGACGGTGTAAGGTCAGCTATAAAAGAGCTTGAAGATGCTGGGTATATCATCCGAAGACAGCTCAGGGATAAAGGCGGTAGGATGTCTCACAGTGAGTACCTTGTCTTTGAGATACCGGAGTTGGCAAAACCGATATTGGATTCACCGTCATCGGAAAAGCCGATACCGGTACAACCGGCAACGGGTGATCCGCTATCGGAAAACCCAACGCAAATAAATACTAATCAAGTAATGACTCAAAAAGAAAATACTCTCTTGATAAACGATCCATCTATCAATCACTCATGCACTTGGTATGGACGTGATGGGACGGATGAGATGGATGAGAGAAAGAACTATGAAGAGTTAATCAGGGATAATCTTGAACTTGACATTCTCTCTCAGGACCCACGCTTTGATATTGACCGTGTAAATGAGATGGTCGAGATCATGCTGGATGCCATCTGCTCCAAACGTCCCACAATCCGTATCAACGGTGACGATATGCCGCAGCAAGTGGTAAAGTCCCGTTTTCTCAAGTTAAACAGCAGCCATATAGAGTACGTCCTTCATGCAATGGATGAATGCCCTTCCGACATCAGGAACATCAGAGCGTATCTGCTTACGACTCTCTATAACGCATCACTGACGATGGACAACTACTATTCGGCTCTTGTTAATCACGATCTGCACGGCGGTTAAGCCGGAACGCAGCTCATGAAATCTTTACCGGAAGGAGGTCATAGTATGATCATTGTTATCTACCTTCGGGGTGTACCGCCTTAGCAGCAGCGGTCAGCCCCGGAATATCTCAGGAAGGAGGTTCCTATGCAGGATGAAGTAAATACCAAAGTTGTTGCCATAGCCATTAAGGGCGGCAAGATCACTGCTGATGTGCTGGACAAAGCTCTCAAGAAGTTTGTGGAGGAAATTGAGAATGCTCAGAAGAATGCCTCCCAGCCTAAGACTTATAGGGGCAAGCAGTCCATCAAGCATCTCGTGGAGCAGAATGCCGCCATCAGCAACATCGAAGTGACTGACGGAAATATCAAGGCTTTTGAGCGTACTGCCAATAAGTACGGGATTGACTACGCTCTCAAGAAGGACACCTCAGAGCAGCCTCCGCGCTATCTCGTCTTTTTCAAAGGACGTGACGTGGATGTAATGACTCAGGCGTTCAAAGAGTTTTCCGCAAAGAAGGTCATGCAAAACGACAAGCCTTCTCTCAAGAAAAAGCTCGTACAGAGCTTGGAGCAAGCGAAAGCGCAGCATAAGGAGAAGGTCAAGGTCAAAGACAAGGATCGAGGCGTTGAGCTATGAAAAAGAAGCTCGACATCAAAAGGCTCATCCTTCTCAACTTCCCGTATGTGTTCGCATTTTACTTTGTGGATAAGGTCGCAACAGTCTTCCGACAGGCACCCGGCACTCAGTTCATAGACAAGCTCACCGGTGGATTTGCCAACTTCGGGAACGCATTCGCCAATCCCTTGCCCAGCTTTCATCCGATGGATTTGCTCATCGGTGTGGCGGCAGCAGCTCTACTCAAGCTGGCAGTCTACATGAAGGGTAAAAACCGAAAGAAGTTCCGTCAAGGCGAGGAATACGGATCTGCCCGATGGGGCAAGCCGGAGGACATCAAGCCCTATATGGATGATGATTTCGCAAACAATGTGATCCTCACCCAGACTGAGGCTCTGACAATGAACAGCCGTCCGAAGCAGCCCAAGTATGCTCGTAACAAGAACATCCTGGTCATCGGCGGCTCAGGCTCAGGTAAAACCCGTTTCTTTGTGAAGCCCAATCTCATGCAGATGCACTCAAGCTACGTTGTCACCGATCCGAAAGGCACGGTGCTGGTGGAGTGCGGCAAGATGCTTGAGAAGAACGGCTACGCGATCAAGTCCCTGAACACCATCAACTTCAAGAAGTCGATGCACTACAATCCCTTTGCCTATATCCGCTCCGAAAAGGACATCCTCAAGCTGGTCAATACAATTATCGTCAATACGAAGGGAGATGGCGATAAGTCCGGCGAAGACTTTTGGGTCAAAGCAGAAAAGCTCTACTACACAGCCCTCATCGGATATATCTGGTACGAAGCACCTGACAACGAGAAAAACTTTACTACCTTGCTCGAAATGATCAATGCCTCAGAAGCCAGAGAAGATGATGAGAGCTTCAAGAATCCGGTAGACCTCATGTTCGATGAGCTTGAAGCTCGTGAGCCGGATCACTTCGCGGTGAAGCAGTATAAGAAGTACAAACTTGCTGCCGGTAAGACTGCGAAGTCCATTCTTATCTCGTGTGGTGCGCGACTCGCTCCCTTCGACATAGCAGAACTCAGAGAGCTTATGAGCTATGACGAGATGGAGCTGGACACTCTCGGTGATCGCAAGACGGCTCTGTTCGTTATCATTTCCGACACCGATGACACCTTCAACTTTGTGGTGGCAATCATGTATTCACAGATGTTCAACCTTCTCTGTGATAAGGCAGATGATGTCTACAATGGCAGACTGCCCGTTCATGTGCGCTGCCTACTGGATGAGTTCGCCAACATAGGTCAGATACCGAAGTTTGACAAGCTCATAGCGACGATCCGAAGCAGAGAGATTTCTGCATCCATCATCTTGCAGTCACAGTCGCAGCTCAAGACCATCTACAAGGATGCTGCCGATACCATTGTCGGCAACTGTGACGTGACGCTCTTCCTCGGCGGCAAGGAAAAATCCACGCTGAAAGAGATCAGTGAGGTGCTGGGCAAAGAGACCATTGATCTGTATAACACTTCGGAAACACGTTCCACCAACAATTCCTACGGACTGAACTATCAGAAGGTCGGTAAAGAATTGATGTCTCAAGATGAGATCGCCGTCATGGACGGAGGCAAATGTATTTTGCAGCTTAGAGGTGTGAGACCTTTTCTCAGTGATAAGTTTGATATAACGAAGCATCCAAAATACAAACTGCTCTCCGACTTCGATAAGCGAAACGCCTTCGACATCGAAAAATACCGTTCCCGTAAGCTGGTGGTTAAGCCCACTGAAAAGTTCGATCTCTATGACATGGGCGAGATCGAAACTGCATGAAGCCCCGTCTGCACTGCGCATAGCAGAACAAAGACGGGGCTTCTATTTTTTTGCCCATTTTTCAAAATCTAAAATCATTTTCGTCTCAAGGAGGACAATTTTATGGCATTTATCGCTCAGGCAGTTACGGTTTTGCAGACTCTCGT
>JAFLUI010000120.1:0-3325 GCA_022508825.1 Oscillospiraceae bacterium | reverse complement strand
GTCAACCTGATGGAAGGTTACGGTAACGATAACCCCGGCGCGAAGTCGCAGGGCATCAAGCAGCTTATGGCTGGTGGCGGCGTTGTGCTGATCGGCACGACTCTTGTACCTCTGCTCTCCGGTCTGTTTAGCTAAACCTCGATCCTGCTAACCGAAAGGTGGTGAAATATTGGGCAGTATCTTAGAAAAAATCGAAGAAGCGATAAAAGAGCTGCTTATCGGGTGGATCGAAAGCAACCTGACCAATATGTTCACCGATGTCAACGATAAGGTCGGTACGATAGCCGCTGAGGTCGGAAGGACACCTTCCGCATGGAACAGCGGTATCTACAATATGATCAGGGGACTATCCGAAAACGTGATAGTCCCCATCGCTGGCATCATCATCACATTCGTTTTGTGTTATGAATTGATCTCCATGATCACCGAAAGAAACAACTTACACGATATGGACACTTGGATGTTCTTTAAGTGGTTCTTTAAGGCTGCTGTGGCGATCTACCTCGTGACCAACACGTTCAGTATCGTGATGGCGGTGTTCGACATCGGGCAAAACGTAGTGGCAGGAGCAGCCGGAGTAATTCACGGCAGCACGAGCATAGACATCGACTCCACCCTCGCAACAATGCGTACCGGCATGGAGGCTATGGGTGTCGGAGAACTTCTCGGACTATCAATCGAGACGCTTCTGATAAGCCTGTGCCTCAAAATCATGTCCATCCTCATTACGGTAATTCTCTATGGTCGTATGATCGAGATTTACTGCACGGTCAGCGTCGCGCCTATCCCTATTGCGACAATGACAAATCGAGAATGGGGCGGCATCGGAAACAACTACCTCAAGGGCTTGTTCGCCCTCGCGTTCCAAGGATTTTTAATCATGGTCTGCGTGGGGATCTACGCCGTTCTCATCAACAACATGATAATCGCAGCCAACATTCACTCGGCATTGTTCTCGGTGGCAGCGTACACGGTCATTCTGTGTTTTTCGCTCTTCAAAACCGGATCTCTCGCCAAGTCAATCTTCTCTGCACATTAAGGAAGGAGGTTTCAGATGGCATTTGTACCGGTCCCGAAGGATCTTAACCGTGTTAAAACGAAGGTCATGTTCAACCTGACTAAGCGACAGCTCATTTGCTTTGCGCTGGCTGCGGCAGTCGGTGTCCCGATCTTCTTTCTTACTAAGGCAAGTCTCGGTTTGTCCACCTCTGCAATGCTGATGGTGGTCATCATGCTCCCGTTCATCTTCACAGCTTTGTACGAGAAGGACGGGCAACCGGCAGAAAAAATCCTCGGTCATGTGATCAAGTCCATGTTTCTGAGGGACAAGGTGCGCCCCTATCGCACGAACAATCTTTACGCTGTTATTCAGCAGGAAATCAGAGAACAGGAGGAATTGCAGATTGAACAGCAGCACCAAAAAGGCAGCAAAGCCTAATCAGACTGTTAAGAATGGCAAGGTGTACGGCGATGCTCTCTCTGCTGACGAAAAGAAGAAAATCGTCATGCAGAAGAAAAAGGACAGAAAATCTAAGAAAGTCCGTAAGTCCGCGCAGCAGACGATCCCCTATGTGGAGATGTGCAAGGACGGCATCTGCAAGGTGAACAGCCGCCTCTACACCAAAACCATTCGCTATAACGACATCAACTATCAGCTTGCCCAGAATGAGGACAAGACCGCCATCTTCGAGAACTGGTGTGACTTCCTCAACTACTTCGACAGCTCCATTTTCGTTCAGCTCTCCTTTATCAATCAGCGGACGAATATCAATGAGTTCAAGAAGTCGATCAACATTCCGGCGCAGGATGATGAGTTCAACGACATCCGCACAGAGTATTCCGGTATGTTGCAGGAGCAGCTTACCAAAGGCAATAATGGCTTGCTCAAGCGCAAGTACATTACCTTCGGCATCGAAGCCGATTCTCTGCGCACAGCAAAACCCAAGCTCGAACGTATTGAGAGCGACATCCTCAACAACTTCAAAACCCTCGGTGTGAAAACTGAGCCGCTTTCCGGCTACGAGAGACTGAGAGTGATGCACGACGTGTTCAACATGGACACCAACCAGCCCTTCCGTTTCTCCTTCGATATGGTAGCCCGTACCGGACTCAGCACCAAAGACTTCATTGCGCCTACCTCCTTCGACTTCCGCGAAGGCAAGTGCTTCAAGATGGGCAAGACCATCGGCGCAGTGAGTTTTTTGCAGATACTCGCACCGGAACTCAATGACCGTATGCTGGCAGACTTCCTTGAGATGGACACCAACATCACGGTCAATTTTCATATCCGCACCATTGATCAGGCGAAGGCTATCAAGAGCATCAAGGCGAAGATCACCGATCTCGACAAGATGAAGATTGAAGAGCAGAAAAAGGCTGTCCGTTCCGGCTACGACATGGACATTATCCCCTCGGACCTTGCCACCTACGGCGGTGAGGCGAAGCGTCTGTTGCAGGATCTCCAGACGCGAAACGAGAGAATGTTCCTCGTGACCATTATCATCATGAATACAGCAAATACCCGTCAGAAGCTCGAAAACGCCATCTTCCAGACTGCCTCAATCGCTCAGAAATACAACTGCGCTCTCAAGCGTCTGGACTTCCAGCAGGAAGAAGGATTGATGAGCAGCCTTCCTATCGGACTGAATCAGATTGAGATTGAGCGTGGACTGACTACCTCGTCCACGGCGATCTTTGTCCCGTTCACCACTCAGGAGCTTTTTCAGGGCGGTGAGGCTCTGTACTACGGGCTGAACGCTCTCTCCAACAACATGATCATGGTGGACAGAAAGCAGCTCAAAAACCCCAACGGGCTTATTCTCGGTACACCCGGTAGTGGTAAGTCGTTCTCCGCAAAGCGTGAGATGACCAACGCCTTCCTCATCACTGAGGATGACATCATCGTGTGCGATCCCGAAGCTGAGTATTTTCCGCTGGTGCAGAAGCTCGGCGGTCAAGTCATCCGCATTTCTCCGATCAGTACCGACTATATCAATCCGCTGGACATCAACGTCAACTACTCCGAAGAGGAAAACCCGTTGACTTTGAAGTCTGACTTCATCCTCTCCATGTGTGAGCTGATCGTCGGAGGCAAGGACGGCTTGCAGCCGGTTGAGAAGACCATCATTGACCGCAGCGTCCGCATGGTCTATCAGGACTACCTTGCCGATCCCGTCCCGGAGAAAATGCCCATCCTCGAAGACCTTTACAACATCCTGCGCGATCAGAAAGAGCCGGAGGCACAGCGTATTGCTACTGCCCTTGAAATCTATGTTCACGGCTCTCTGAATGTCTTCAATCACAGAACGAACGTGGATGTCGATAA
>JAFLUI010000012.1 GCA_022508825.1 Oscillospiraceae bacterium | reverse complement strand
CGCTGTCACCCTTGCCGAAGAACTGTGCTCCGAAGATGCTGGGTCCCGATACCGAACCGAACACCGTGATATTGAACACAAAAATGAACTGATTAACGATGGAAACACCGCTCATCTGCTCAGTGCCGATCTGTCCGACCATTATGTTGTCTATCAGACTGACCAGGTTCGTCACAAGGCTTTGCAGTATCATAGGCACTACCATTAGCAGCACCTTTTTGTAAAAGGCACGGTCGCCTATGTATTTCTCTTTGAATCGACCCATCTTACCGCTCCACCCTGTACCAGTTCACGGTCTCGTTGTCATACCACTGTCTTTCGTAAAATGACGTGAGACGTGGTCTGGCAGGACTGGTGTCCGTACCCTTTTTCAGATATTCCATAACGCCTGTATCCCAGTTGTCATGCTCATAATTAATGGGATCGGTAATATAATATTTTACATTCAATGTATCGGCAAGATCAAAAAGCCAGCTTCCGAAATTGGTGCTGCCCCCGTAATTTCCGCCGTAACGTACCCTTACAATGAAATCGATATTTATCTTATTCTGTATCAGTATCTGTTTTGCAAAGGCTGTGTTTTCGGCATAAAGATAGATGATATCGGTCTCCCATTTTCCCAGCTTCTGCGCGGTGCTGCCGAATGAATTGACTTCAACGGTTATGCAGCAGCCTGTCCCGTACCATTCGGGGATCTCCTTGAAGGTTATAAGATTCTTTTTCACTTCTATATCATCAATGAATATCCTGAAGGTATTCTTTACAGTGATGGATGTACAGCGGTCACGGTACAGGATATCCCCCTGTCTTAATGACCCCTTTGATATCTTGTCAAAATTATTGGGGTGATGCATACGCATATAGTCGTAATAATAAAGATCGCCGGGACCCGAACAGTCTGTGTATTCATTCATCTGAAAGTCGGTCATGATAAAAAGATCGGGGAGCAGGTCTTTATCAGCGGACAGCTCCTCATGCTTGTCATAAAAAGGCTTTGACAGATACAGCAGCGGTCTGAAATCGCTTCCTGCCGATGGGTACCAGCAGATACTTCTGCGTCCCTTCAATTCCTTCACAAGTATTTTTGTGTGGTCGGGCAAAGCCATTGTCTGACCCCCTCTTTTTTATTTTCTGATATACCTGCCGATAACTTCAAAGAATCTGTTTATATCGATAGGCTTGGCAAGATGATCGTTCATTCCATTTTGCAGTGCAAGCTGCTTGTCCTCCTCAAAGGCATTGGCGGTCATTGCAATGATGGGGATATTGGCGATTTCAGGATCCTCTATGGCACGGATAGCCTTGGAGGCGTCATAGCCGTTCATTACAGGCATCTGCACGTCCATGAGTATAAGATTGAAATAACCGGGCTTGGCATTCTGCATGATCTCCACCGCTTCTGTTCCATCGCAGGCAGTTTCAACAATAAGTCCTGCTGCGGAAAGTATTTCTGTGGCGATCTCCCTGTTGAGCTCGTTGTCCTCCACCAGCAGCAGACGCTTTCCTTTTACATCCGGAGCAGCGACTGGCAGAGCAGCGGCAGACTTTTCCTCCCGGGCTTTAACATTCATCTCCTGCTCGTCCGGCTCACGCAGGCGCAGATACAGCGTTACCACATATTCCGTGCCCTTGCCCTGTTCGCTGAAAACTTCAATGGTACCGCCCATCATGTCCACTATGCTTTTTGCGATGGACATTCCAAGACCTGTACCCTGAATGCCGCTTACAGTGGCGGTGGACTCTCTTTCAAAGGGCTCGAAAACGTGCTTTACGAACTCGGGACTCATTCCTATGCCCGTGTCCTTGACGCTTATCGCATATCTTGCTCTGCCATCGGGAGCTCCCTGACCCTGCTTTATGGTAAATGATACAGTGCCTCCCTCGGGAGTGAATTTTACCGCATTGCTGAGAAGATTCAGCAGCACCTGATTAAGATGCAGCTTGTCGCACCAGACCCATATGTCCTGCACTTCCGAAATGTCGGTAATGAAATTTATCTTCTTTGCCTCTGCCTGATTTGCGATTATGTTTTCTATGTCGCTTACCATGCCGGGCAGAGTACATTCCGTTTCAATGATCTCTACCTTTCCGCTTTCGATGCGGCTCATGTCAAGGATCTCATTGATAAGGCTCAGCAGGTGATTGCTTGAGGAAAGTATCTTTGACAGGTAGTCCTCCACCTTTGCAGGGTCATCGGTATGAGCAGATGCAAGGGTAGTGAATCCGATAATGGCGTTCATTGGAGTGCGTATATCGTGTGACATACTGGAGAGAAATCTGGTCTTTGCCCTTTCTGCATTTTCTGCCTTGACAAGGCGCTCCTCCAGTATAGCCTTTTCCATTGTGATCCTTGTATTCCTGAGCATCCAGAGAAAATAGATAAGTATGGCAATGATCTCAAGCACACCGACTATATTGAACACCCATCTTACCTTGTTAAGATGCTGCATGACTATCCTTTCTGGGACCTCAACAAGTACAGACCAGTGGTTTACGTCTCCGCCCAATAAAGAGCTTACCTCATCGATAGGAGCATAGTAGCAGTAGGAAACATCTCCTGTGTCCTCCGATCTGAAAACGTTGTATCCGGTCTGCCCCGACATTACCTCGTTGTGGGACTGGGGCACCGATTTGCTTCGGACTGCTTTATAGGAAGCGAAGTCCCATATATTTCCGAGGTTTTCATGGAGGGTGTCCATAAGCATATCTCCGTTTTTTCTGTCCACCAGATAAATTTCAGCATTGCCGCCGTAGATATTCTGTATATTCAGGGAATCGGGCAGATCTTTTAAATTGGTGGTGGTGTAAATGAGAGCAATGGTTCTGCCGTCTTTTTCTATGGGAAAGAAATGTCTTATTACAAAGCGGCTGTCATCGGAAATGCTCTGCATCCTTTCGGAAACGTGCTCACCGAGAGGAGCTTCCCTTTCAAAGGAGATCTTTCCGTTTACATCTATTGTAAGACCTGACTGGGAAATGATCCTGTCCCCGGGCAGCAGAAGATTTATTTTTCTTGCAGTAGTAAGCGGAGTGAACCTGCTTATGAGGATCTGCAGGCTTTCTTCGTCATAATGATTCTCGGCAGCGATTATCTCTGCCATTGATCTGAGTATGGTACTATCTCTGGAAAGCTTGCTGCCTATGTCGTCAGCAACTATTCTGACAGCCTCCTCCATACGCTCTGTACACTGCTGCTCCGTTATGCGTGTTACGGTGAAATACGCTCCCAAGGTAAATAAAGCTATTACAATAAGGAACAGTATAGTTACGATAATATTTTTTTCCTGGAATTTTTTTTGATCGATGTATTTATTTGTGTTCATGAAAAACCTCCCAATGTTATCATTATAACATATTATGCAGGAATTTTCAAGTATTTTTAAAAGCAGTATGTGTCACAAACTACATAAAAGCAAAAAAGGAGCTGTCAACAGTCATCTGACCCTGACAGCTCCTGTTATTTGTAACGTTTTGATATTGAACTTCTCCCTACAAGATAATCTATGTTTACATTATAGAAATCTGCAAGCTTGATTATCAGGTTAAGAGGAATTTCCCTCTCACCCCGTTCATATTTAGAATACAACGACTGGTCACACATTAAATATTCCGCAATTTGCTTTTGAGTCAGATCCCTGTCCTCACGCATATCCCTTATTCGTAATCTCACAACAAAATCACCTAAATTTATTATAACTTAGGTAAATATGTCCTATTGACAAAATGGACTATTTGTCCTAAAATTAATTTATATTATAAACATTGAGGTGATAAATTATGAAAGTCGCAGTAATAGGTTCAAGAGGTCTGACAGTAGACGATCTCGGAAAATATCTTCCGGAGGATACAACGGAAATAGTGTCCGGCGGGGCAAAGGGCATAGACACCTGCGCAAGAGAGTATGCTCTGGCACATAATATCAAGCTTACGGAATTTCTTCCTGACTATGAAAAATATAAAAAGGGCGCCCCCCTTAAAAGAAATCTGCAAATTATCGAATACGCAGACATCGTCCTTGCCTTCTGGGACGGCAAGTCAAGAGGGACAAAATATGTCATCGACAACTGCAAAAAAATGGGCGTAGAATTAAAAATTTTCAGGGAAGTGGATCTGAAATGAAAAAGATTATTTTTATAACAGCTTGCTTGTCTGCCATAGTCAGTATGACATATGCAATGTGGCAAAAACGTACAGCAGAAAACAGGATTCTTGAAACCGAGATCAAAACTATGCTGAAATTCAGAAGAGTATCAAAGCAGGATTTATTCCCCCAACCAACCGAAAATGATTTGCAAAGGTTCAATGGCAAAAGCTGCAAAGGTATAGCATATCAGCTTGACAATAATACATATTCGGATGACGATTATGGAAATTTTTCGCGTGAATGTGCCGCACTGATCCTGAATGCTCTTGCAAAAAATTTGCCGGATGGCAAAAGTCTTGCGGAATATTTTTCGGAAAAGGGAAAATAAAAAAAGGCTGTTACACCGTTTTTTGTCCGGTGCAGCAGCCATATTTTTATAGAGATCATTCTGTGCGGAGCGCCACAACAGGATCCTTCTTTGCCGCGCTTCTTGACGGGATGATTCCCGCAAACAGCGTCAGTATAACGCTTATTGCAATGAGTATCAGCGCCACGGGAACGGGCAGTACCGCACTGAGGTTGTTTATGCCCGTAAGCTCATGCATGATGATATTTATCGGTATGCAGAGCAGATAGGTGATGATTATTCCCAGCGCTCCCGAGGTAAATCCGATTATGACAGTCTCAGCGTTAAACATACTGGACACGTTCGCCTTGGACGCGCCGATAGCACGGAGGATACCGATCTCCTTTGTTCTCTCCTGCACCGAAATAAGCGTGATAACGCCTATCATTATGGAGGATACGATAAGGGAGATAGCCACAAATGCGATAAGCACATATGTGATGGCGTTGATGATAGTGGTGACAGAGGACATCATAAGTCCGATATAGTCGGTGTACTGTATCTGATAGAGCTCGTCAACGGTTTCGTTATAATCGGCAATGGCGTCCTCAATGACATCCTTGTTTGCAAAGGAGGAGGCATAGAAATTGATGCTTGCAGGTTTTTCAAGGTCAACATAGCCCATGATCTTAAGATTGTTGTCATAGGAGGAACCGGAAAACTCCAGCACCTCGTCATAGTAGACCGCGCACCGCTCGGTGGTGTAGCTGCCTATCTCCATGTCAAGAGCCGCTGCAAGCTGGGCGGAGGTCATTGCGCCAAGCTGCTCCTGCACCTGTGCTGCGAACTGCATTTTTATCTGCTCTGTCAGCATCTGTGTGAACAGGCTTGCAAGGTCCTCGTCGCTCATTGAAGAGGCGTACTCCATTATGTCGTCCGCATTTATTCCCGCCTGCTGGGTCAGAGCCTGCACAAGAGCGTTCTCCATATCTGTGCGTCCCATTGAGCCCATAGTCTGCTCCACTGACGCTGCAAGCTGCTCTGCAGTGGGTATGCCCATTATTTTTATATACGCCTGAGCCTTTTCGGTCTCGTTAAGACCGCTTATATACTCCCTGAACTCTGCTTCCTTTTCCTCGTCCGAAAGACTGCCGCTGTTTTCGTTGAATGGCAGACCTGTAAAAACGTCTGTGGAGGGGTCTTCAAGCTGAGCTTCAATTGCGGGGGAGTCCTTGGAATGCTCGATAACATACTTTGTCAGCTCGCTTGTATATGCGATGGAGCCGGTCAGCATAGTTGCCACTGCGTCCTCATTGGGACGGATTATTCCCGACACCTTAAGGGTCAGCGCATTGTCGTAAAGATAACGGAGCCCTGCGTCGGTGTCCCGGAGATCGACAAATGTTCCTGTTGCCTCGTCATAGGCGTAGCAGTCGGAATTGAGGATGACCTTGAACTCCCTGCTGCATATTTCCTGATAGGACCAGCTTGTTGTGTCGGAGGGAAGCTCCTTGCCGGTCAGGGTAGCGTCCATGAGGGAGCCTATCTCCTCGCCGGTCTTAAGTCCCATAGCATAGAGAGTCATGTCGTCCAGCTCATTGTTTTCGTCCACAACAAGCACTATCTCGTCATACTTTGCAGGCCATGAACCGTAAATAATGTCGTACTGCTTTTCAAGCAGGGGATTTATGATCTCGCCGTTGTTTCCGTCAAGCATTTCCTGCCAGAGAGCCGCGCTGCCGGGAGTCATCATGGGAGACATACTGCCCATCTGATCCCGCATCTGCACCACGAAAGACAGATCCATGCCCATGTAATCCAGAATAAGCTGCTGCATGAGCTGCTGGGTGTCGGAGCGGACAATGTTTCCGTCATCGTCTTCGGCGTATATAAGCAGGTCAAGGTCGTAGGTGTACTGTATGCCGCTTATTGCTTCCCGCAGAGCGCTGCCGTCGGTTTCCTTGTCACGCTCTGCAATGATATATTTATTGAAGGACTCAAGATCGTTTTCAATGGTCTCCATATTGTTAAGGGCGTTTATCATTTCGTGTACCATGCTCTTCTGATAGACAGCGTCGTTTTCGTGGGGATGACCGGATTCCGCCGTATCCATGAATATCTGCATCATGGTGGTCATGTCAACAGTCTGGGACTGTATAGTAAGCGGATAGGAGGAAAGAGTGCTTTCCTGCACATTGTCTATATAGTCGGTCATACCGTTTGACACTGCATAAATAAGGGCGATGCCGATGATTCCTATGCTTCCCGCAAATGACGTCAGAGCGGTGCGTCCCTTTTTGGTGAAAAGATTTTTAAGGGACAGTCCGAATGAAGTGCCGAAGGACATGGAGGGCTTTTTTGTGCTTTTGGCAGCCTCCGCCTTTTCCTTTTCACGGGTATGCTCGCTTTCGGCTTCCTGTTCGGTGAGGGGCTTGGTATCGCTGGTGATCTCACCGTCAAGCATACGGATTATGCGGGTGGAGTATTTTTCCGCAAGCTCGGGATTGTGAGTTACCATGACAACAAGTCTGTCCTTGGAAATTTCCTTAAGGATATCCATGACCTGCACGCTGGTCTCGGTGTCAAGAGCGCCTGTAGGCTCGTCGGCGAGGATAATGTCGGGATCGTTTACCAAAGCTCTTGCGATGGCGACCCGCTGCATCTGTCCGCCGGACATTTCACTGGGTCTTTTTTTGAGCTGGGAGCCAAGACCTACACGTTCAAGAGCCTCCGCGGCACGTTTTCTCCGCTCCGCCTTTGACACTCCCGACAGTGCAAGGGCTATCTCCACGTTCTGCAGGACGGTCTGGTGGGGGATAAGGTTATAGCTCTGGAAAACGAAGCCCACAGAGTAGTTGCGGTAAGCGTCCCAGTCCCTGTCCTTGAAATTTTTTGTAGAGCGTCCGTTGATAACAAGGTCGCCGTCGGTGTACTGGTCAAGACCGCCGATGATGTTCAGCATGGTAGTCTTTCCGCAGCCGGAGGGACCCAGTATGGACACAAAGTCGTTTTCTCTGAACTGCAGAGAAATACCCTTCAGGGCATGAACGGTACCATCCCCGGCAGGGTAATCCTTTTTGATATTTTTAAGCTCAAGCATTTGTATCTGATCTCCTTTTCTGACTGTTATGAGCGGCGGATCATTTCAGCTTTTCGCCGTCTCTGAAAGCGTGTCCTGCCATTTCGCCAACTTTATAATAGTCGGCGTTGATAGGGTCATAGACCACAGCGTGCAGTCCGGAGACGTCGATCTCTCCTTCGGCGTTAACGAGAGAGTCGTCCACAGCTGCATTGACGATCTCACCGATGATATTTCCGTCCTCATTGAATTTCACCAGCTTACATTCGAGAGTAAGAGGAAGCTCGTTAAATACGGGGGCATTTACATTATAGCTCCTTGATACGGTAAATCCGGCTTTCTCCACTTTGTTGGGAACATCGTTTCCGGAAACAAGTCCCACATAATCGGCACCGATGATGGTGTCGGCTGTTGCGAGACCTACTGTAAATGCCTGGTTTTTACGGATATTATCTGTAGTTTTGTGGTCGCCCAGGCTGAGAATTATCTGCGTTTTGCTGTACTGTCCCACCCATGCTGCGTTCATAGCATTGGGAACGCCCTCGTCATATGTACCTACAATAAGCACAGGCTGTGGAAATACCCATGCTTTAGGGCCGAAATCCTTTCTCAAGTCATATCCCTCCAATTTATCATGATGCTTATGTAAATGATACTACTTTTTTACAGAAAATGCAAGCATCCGCGCAAAAAATAATGTAAACACTCTATGAATGGCAGAAAATGCCAAGGTCGGGTAACCATTGACAACGCCTGTAATTTTTGATATACTTAATAGCATGGAGATGATTTTTTGAACAGAGATGAAAAAATCGTAAAGCTGAAGCTTGATGTTATTTTCAAGCGGGTTTTCGGAAATGATAAAAATAAAAACATTATAGCTGCATTTGTGTCTGCGCTGCTTGAAATTCCCAGAGAAAGCATAAGATCCATTATGATAAGCAATGTGGAGGTAACGCCTGAGTATCTGGAGCAGAAATTCAGCAGACTTGACCTTAAGCTGGACGTTGACGGCAGGATCGTAAATGTAGAGATACAGGTAAACCGTGAGCCGGATTTCAGAGAGCGTACATTGTTCTATTGGTCTAAGATATACAGTAACGAGCTTAAGTCCGGTGAAGAATACGGAGATCTGAAACAGACTGTATGTATCAACATAATCAATTTTGATTTATTTGACTGTGAGGATTATCATTCACATTTCAAGGTGCTGGAGAATGAGCGGCATGAGGTTTTGACCGATAAATTTTCTATCCATTTCTTTGAACTTAGGAAGATAGGAAAATCAAAGAAAAACAAGCCAATGGAAGACTGGCTGAATCTTATCAATGCAGAAACGGAGGGAGAGCTTATGGATATACAGCAGACAACAACGATACCGGAGGTAAACGAAACTATCGTTATGCTTCGCGAGATGAGCGCTGATGAAAAGATAAGACAGGAAGCATATTACCGTGAAAAGCGTCTCCATGATGAAGCTACTGCTTTAGGAACCGCAAGGAGAGAAGGCATCACAGAAGGAATTGATAAAATGATCGCAGGAATGAGAGCTGCCGGATTTACTGAGGAGCAGATCGAAGCAGCAAAGAAAGCCATTCAGTAAAATTTATCGGAGGTCTGACATGGCGCTTGAAAATAAATTAGGTTTGACAAGCCCGGCAGAGCTTGCCCGTGAGGAAGAACGCATCAGCAAAAGAAAGGCTCTTGAACTGTTTGAAAAGGGCATACTCGATACATTGGAGGCAGGGAAATTTTCTGCGCTTAAGGCGATCCATAAATATCTTTTTGAGGATATATATGACTTTGCAGGCTGTATCAGGACTGTCAATATCGCAAAGGGAAGCTTCCGGTTTGCTCCCGTGATGTATCTGGAATCTGCTCTTGAGAATATAGAGAAAATGCCTCAGTCTGACTTTGACGAGATCGTGGAAAAGTACGTGGAAATGAATGTCGCTCACCCGTTCAGGGAGGGCAACGGGCGAAGTACACGTATATGGCTTGATTTGATTTTCAAAAAAGAGCTGCATAAAGTGGTTGACTGGAGTAAAATTGATAAAGAAGATTATTTGCTTGCTATGGAACGCAGCCCGATCAGAGATACAGAAATCAAGCATCTTCTGAAATCTGCTCTCACAGAGGATATAAACAGCCGTGAGATATACATGAAGGGTATCGACCATAGCTATTATTACGAAGGGTACACTGCGTTCAGAACAGAAGATATGTAAGAATCTGTTCACACACACATTCTATGTGAACAAGTTCTGAATAACCTGCCGCAAAGCTGTTAAAACAGACGCTTTGCGGCATTTTTTACATCATTTTTCCTTTACAATCCGCCAAAAATATGCTATAATAGAAATGAATTTGTATGCATGAGGTGTTTTTATGGCATTGAGAGTAGGAATGGTCTCTCTGGGGTGCGCAAAAAATCAGGTGGACGCTGAGAGAATGTTATATAAGATCGAGGAGGCAGGGTATCAGCTGGTTGGCGACGCTGCCCTGTCCGATATTGTGATAATAAATACCTGCGGATTTATCGAGTCCGCAAAGCAGGAGGCTATCGAAACTATCCTTGAATTTGCCGCGCTTAAAGGCGAGGGCAGGATAAAGAAGATAGTCATTACAGGGTGCCTTGCGGAGCGCTACCGTGAGGAAGTCTCCAAGCTCATCCCCGAGGCGGACGCTGTTGTTGGTATCGGCTGCAACGGAGACATCGTTTCCGTGCTTGAAAGGATAGAACAGGGCGAGACTGTTCAGGCTTTCGGTGAAAAGGACGCCCTTTCTCTTACCGATGAAAGAGTCCAGACCACACTGTCCTTTTTCTCCTACCTGAAAATTGCCGAGGGCTGCGACAATTGCTGCTCCTACTGTGCCATCCCCTCTATAAGAGGACGTTTCCGCAGCGTTCCAATGGAGACGCTTATTGCTGAGGCGGAAAAGCTTGCAGGGAACGGAGTCCGTGAGCTTATACTCATCGCTCAGGACACCACCCGATACGGCACCGATATTTACGGAAAGCCCATGCTTCCCGAGCTGCTTAAAAAGCTCTGCGGGATAGACTCCCTTAAATGGATACGTGTCCTGTACTGCTACCCCGAGCGGGTCACAGATGAGCTTCTTGATGTAATTGCAGGCGAGGACAAGATCGTCAAATATATGGATCTGCCCATCCAGCACTGCGACGGGGAGATACTCCGCAGAATGAACCGCAGCGGGGACGAGGCTTCCCTGCGAAAGCTCATTGCAAGGATAAGGGAAAAGGTCCCGGGAATAATACTGAGAACGACGATAATGACAGGCTTTCCCGGGGAGACCGACGAGCAGTTCGAGCGTCTTGCGGAATTTGTGAACGACATGGAGTTTGACCGTCTCGGATGCTTTGCATTTTCCGCCGAGGAGGGCACTGCCGCCGCTGATATGGACGGTCAGCTCGACGAGGACGTAAAGGAGCACCGTGCAGAGGTCATTATGGATCAGCAGATGCTCATTACCGTCAGAAAAAACGGTGAGCTTGTTGGAAAGACCATCGAGGTGGTCACCGAGGGCTTTGACAGGTACGGCGAGTGCTACTTCGGCAGAAGCGCAGGGGATGCGCCCGAGATAGACGGTAAAATTTTCTTTACCTCCCCGGGCAAAAGACAGGTACCGGGTAAATTTTTAAAGATAAAAATAACCGATATGATGGATTACGATCTGATAGGAGAAGTATGCGATGAATCTTCCAAATAAGCTTACTCTTGCAAGAGTTATTCTTGTGCCCTTTTTTGTATTTTTCATGCTGACGGACATTGTGCCATACAGTCCGGTCGTTGCGCTGGTGATATTCATTGCCGCTTCCGTTACGGACGCTCTTGACGGACACATCGCGCGAAGCAGGAATCTTGTGACCAACTTCGGAAAATTTCTTGACCCGCTTGCGGATAAGGTATTGGTGGTGTCCTCGCTGATATGTCTCAACAGTATCGGCGTTATCGGTGCAGTGCCCGTTATAATAATCGTTGCCCGTGAATTTATGGTGTCGGGACTTCGTCTTGTCACTGCAAATGAGGGCGTTGTAGTCGCCGCAGGCATCTGGGGAAAGCTCAAGACTGCATTCACCATGGTTGCAGAGGTGGTCATCATGCTGGGACTGTGCTTCAGCTTTGAGGGACAGACGGCAGTCATTGCAGATATCGTCTATCAGGTGCTTATCTGGATAGCTGCTGTCCTGACCATAATTTCAGGAGGGGTATATCTTAAAGGCTACTGGAAATATATCGACACATTCAAATAAGCAGCGTTTGAGAAAAGAGGTAATATATGTTTGTTGACAAGGCGGTCATAAAAATAAAAGCGGGGAACGGCGGCGACGGCGCAGTCTCGTTCCACCGTGAAAAATATGTTGCGGCGGGAGGTCCCGACGGCGGCGACGGCGGCAAGGGCGGGGACATCGTATTTCAGGTGGACGACAACTTCTCCACTCTGGAGGACTTCCGCTACAAGAAAAAATATACTGCAGAGCGGGGAGAGAACGGCTCCTCCGGAAACTGCACCGGAAAAAATGCTCCCGATCTTATTATCAGAGTTCCCCGGGGAACGGTTGTGCGGGACGCAAATACAGGCAGGATAATGGCGGATATGTCCTCAGACCAGCCCAAGGTGCTTGCAAAGGGCGGCAAGGGCGGAAAGGGAAACGCCCGTTTTGCCACTCCCACAAGGCAGATACCCAAATTTGCAAAGCCGGGATTTTTAGGTGAGGAGTTTGATGTCACTCTTGAGCTTAAGCTCATTGCGGACGTGGGTCTTGTAGGCTTTCCAAACGTGGGAAAGTCCACTCTTATTTCCGTGGTGTCTGCGGCGAAGCCCAAGATAGCAAACTATCATTTCACCACCCTGACCCCCGTTCTGGGAGTTGTCCGTGTGGAGGAGGGAAAGTCCTTCGTCATGGCGGATATCCCCGGACTTATAGAGGGCGCAAGCGACGGCATCGGACTTGGACATGAGTTCCTCCGCCACGTTGAAAGGTGCAGACTTATAGTTCATGTGGTGGACGTCTCCGGAATAGAGGGGCGTGACCCCAAAGAGGACTTTCAGATAATAAACAGGGAGCTTGACAATTTCAGCATGGAGCTTGCAGAGCAGCCTCAGATAGTGGCTGCAAACAAGTGCGATATGGCTTCTCCCGAGCAGATCGCAGAGTTCAGAAAGTATATAGAGGATCAGGGAATCCCTTTCTATGAGATATCCGCAGCTACTACTCAGGGCACAAAGGAGCTTGTGGGGGCAATAGCGGCAGAGCTTGACAAGCTGCCTCCCATAAAGGAATACGAAGCAGAGCCTCTTGCTCCTGCAGAGCTTGACGAGCGGGCAGGTGTGGGAGAAAAATTCGAGATCACCCGGGGGGACGACGGTATATTTTATGTGGAGGCGGCGTGGCTTGAAAACATCATGCGCACCATTGACATGGAGGACTACTCTTCCCTCCAGTATTTCCAGAGAGTTCTGCGCACAAGCGGCATTATAGACCGTCTTGAAGAAATGGGCATCGACGAGGGGGACACGGTGAATATCTTCGGGTTTGAATTTGACTTTGTTTTCTGACGGCGAAAGAAGGTACGCATAATGAAAGTACGGAAGCTGTATATTGCGGATACCCATATGGGTCATGCAAATATGATAAAGCACGATGGACGTCCCTTTTCCGATGTATCGCAGATGGACAGAAGGATCATCAGCAATTGGAACAGCGCGGCGGCTCCCTTTGACGAGGTCTACATTCTTGGAGATATGTTCTGGAAAAACGAGGGTGCGGAGGATGTTCTGAAAAAGCTTAACGGTAAAAAGTTCCTCATAAAAGGGAACCACGACAGGATAAACGCCGGGATGGAAGGTCTTTTCGTCTGGGTGAAGGGCTATGAGGAAATAAGGGACGGCGACAGACACGTTATATTGTGTCACTATCCCATTGCCCACTGGAACGACGCCGACAAGGGGTCGGTGCATCTTTACGGGCATATCCACAACGGCAGTGATGAGCGTCCTTTTATGGAGTACGTCAGGAAAATGAAGGAAAGGGGTCTGCCCTACGAATGCTATAACGTGGGCTGCATGATGCCCTATATGGATTATACGCCCCGGACTCTGGACGAGATAATCAGCGGGGCGGCTGCGTTTGCAGAGGAAGTGTAAAAATGGAGCTTTGGGATATTTACGACGAGAACCGCATAAAAACAGGCAGGACAATGATGCGCGGAGATCCTTTCAAAGAGGGGGACTACCACCTTGTTGTCCATATCTGCATCTTCAATTCAGAGGGGAAAATGCTTATCCAGCAGCGGCAGCCCTTTAAAAAGGGCTGGAGCAATATGTGGGACGTTACCGTGGGCGGAAGCGCTGTTTCGGGAGATTCAAGCCGGTCTGCCGCAGAGCGGGAGGTCATGGAGGAAATTGGTCTTGAAATTGACCTGAAAGGTGTTCATCCAAAGATAACAATAACTATTGATAACTGCTTTAATGACGTCTATGTGATAACACAGGGCGTGGACATTTCCTCTCTTAAATTGCAGTATGAGGAAGTTCAGGCGGTAAAATGGGCGGACGCAGAGGAAATAAAGTCCCTTATAGCGGAGAATAAATTCATTCCATATCACACCGGATTTATTGATCTGCTTTTCCATTTCAGAACGAGAACAGGGACTTTATCTCACGGTGAGGGGAAGTGATCTTATATAGAAAAGCATCAGGCAAATCAATACAGTCCCCTGACGCTGGCATTTTTAGGGGACGCGGTCTACGAGCAGCTTGTAAGGGAGCGTCTTGTGCTGACGGCGAATATGCCGGTAAAGAAGCTCCATCAGGAGGCGGTGGAAAGAGTGCGGGCGTCATACCAGTCAAAGGCGGTGGATGTGCTGCTCCCCATTCTCACCGAGGATGAGGAGGCTGTTTTCAAGCGGGGCAGGAACGCTACGGGAAATACAGTCCCGAAAAGCTCCGACCCGGTGGAGTACAGACGGGCTACGGGACTGGAAACTCTTTTCGGATATTTAAAGCTTACGGAAAATTACGAAAGAATGGTTGAATTGTTCGATATAATATGGTATAATGTAAAAATATGATGGTCAGACGTGCATCATAAAGGGGGCATATCATGAACTATGCGGGAGTAAATATGATAACCTGCGGCAGCGAAAACTGCTATGTTATCCGCGGCAGGGACGGGGATATCCTTATTGACACGGGCAGTTCAAGATACCGTGAGGAGATAGGGGTATGGCTTGACAATTACAACATAAAGCTGATATTCCTTACCCACGGTCACAATGACCATATCGGGAATGCGGCGTTTTTCGCAAAGCGATTTGGCGCCGATATTGCAATGAGTGCATATGATATCGCTCTTGCAAGAAATAATAAGATACATAAGCTTTACAGGACAGGTGCAAGAGGCTTTGTTATTATGGCGGCTTCAAAAATGACCTTCCTTTCAAAGTCGGAGTCCTTTGAGACGAATATCTTTTTAGAGGACGGTCTTCCCATAGGAGATATATGCGGCATCGAGGACTGCACCGCTGTAAGGCTTGAAGGACACACAAAGGGCTCCTTCGGCATCCTTCACGGAAATGACCTTTACGTGGGGGACGCTGCAATGAATTTTGTCTCCCCCTCATTTCCCGCCATATGCGAAAGCCCCAGGGCGGCAAGGGAGACCCTGAATTTTATAAGGCAGCTTATGCCGGACAGGGTATTTTTCGGACACGGCAGTCCTGTAATGGGCGGCAGTCCCGAATACAATAAAATGTTTGATATGACAATTTTTTAATTTTATATAAGGAGAGAATTTATATGTCAGGACATTCCAAATGGAATAACATCAAAAGAAAAAAGGAAGCAACAGATGGCGCAAGAGCCAAGATCTTCACCAAGATCGGACGTGAGATCACCGTCTGCGTAAAGGAGGGCGGACCCGACCCCAACAATAACGCCAAGCTCCGTGACCTTATCTCAAAGGCAAAGGCGAACAACGTCCCTAACGACAACATCGACAGGGTCATCAAAAAGGCTGCCGGCGGCGGAGACAAGACCAACTACGAAGCCAACGTCTACGAGGGCTACGGTCCTAACGGCGTTGCCGTTATCGTTGAAACTCTTACCGACAATAAGAACCGTACAGCAGGCGATATCCGTCACTATTTTGACAAGTTCGGCGGAAATCTGGGAACCTCCGGCTGCGTGTCCTTTATGTTCACAAGCAAGGGCATTATTGTTGCCGAGAATAACGGTCTGGACGAGGACAAGGTAATGGAGGATATTTTCGATTTGGGAGCGTCCGATTTTTCAATGGAGGACGACGTTATCGAGATCGAGACAGAGCCTTCCGACCTTGCCGCTGTAAGGGACGGTCTCACTGAAAAGGGCTACAAGCTCATTTCCGCTGACGTGGAGATGATACCATCCACATACACCACTCTTACAGATGAGGACGCAATAAAGAAAATGAACCTCCTGCTTGAAAATCTGGAGGACAATGACGATGTCCAGAAGGTTTATCATAACTGGGATATGCCCGATGAGGAGGAAGAAGATTAATATGAAGTGGACAGGTTTGAATGACCTGAGAGAAAAATACCTCTCATTTTTTGAAAGCAAAAATCATACAAGAATGGCAAGCGCCTCCCTTATCCCTCACGGGGATAACAGTCTGCTGCTTATCAACAGCGGCATGGCGCCCCTTAAGAAATTTTTCCTTGGACAGGAGACTCCCCCTAATGTGAGAGTCACCACCTGTCAGAAATGTATCCGTACTCCCGATATCGAGCAGGTGGGCAAGACTGCCCGTCACGGCACATATTTTGAAATGCTGGGAAACTTCTCCTTCGGCGAGTATTTCAAAAAGGAAGCTATCGCATGGGCGTGGGAATTTCTGACGGGTGTCCTTGAAATTCCTGCGGACAAGCTGTGGATAACCGTCTTTGAAAGCGACGACGAAGCAGAGCAGATATGGATGAACGATATCGGCATCCCCAAGGAGCGCATCAAGCGTCTGGGCAAGGCGGATAATTTCTGGGAGCACGGAAGCGGTCCCTGCGGTCCCTGCTCGGAGATACACTTCGACAGAGGAGAAAGCTACGGTCCCTTTGAAAGCTTTGAACAGGCAAGCGACTGCGACCGTATAATCGAGATCTGGAATCTGGTGTTCTCTCAGTTTGACAGTGACGGAAACGGCAACTACACCGAAATGGCGCACAAGAATATCGATACCGGTATGGGTCTTGAAAGACTTGCCTGCGCTATGCAGGGTGTGGACAACCTTTTCGAGGTAGACACCGTTAAAAATATCATGGCTCATATAAGCAAAATTGCAGGGGTGGAGTATAAGACAGACGAGAAAAAGGACGTTTCCCTCCGTGTTATTACAGACCACATCAGAAGCACAACATTCATGGTGGGGGACGGCGTTACTCCCTCCAATAACGGACGGGGCTACGTTCTGAGACGTCTTCTCAGACGTGCTGCACGTCACGGCAGACTGCTTGGCATCGAGAAGCCCTTCCTCTATGAAGTGGTGGACACTGTCATTGCCGAGAACGCCTCAGCTTATCCGGAGCTTGAAGAAAGAAAGGTCTACATCAAGAAGCTTATCAGAAGCGAGGAGGAGACCTTTGCAAAGACCATCGACAAGGGCATGGAGATTCTCACCGAGAAGATAGACGCCGTTGTTTCTGCAGGGGGAAAGACTCTCTCCGGAGACGATGCATTCCTGCTCAGCGATACCTACGGCTTCCCAATTGACCTGACCATCGAAATTGCCGAGGAAAAGGGCATTGAAGTTGATACTGCAAGATACACAGAGTGTCTTAATGAGCAGAAGAAAAAGGCTCGTGACGACCATGATGCAAAATCGGGCTCATCATGGGAGGACGGCACACTCTCAGTTGATACTGCTGCCACCGAGTTTACAGGCTACGGCTCCATGGAGGAGCAGGCGGAGGTACTTGCAATTTTCGTGGACGGGGAAAACGTACAGACTGCAAATGACGGCGACGAGGCTGTCATAGTTCTCAACAAGACCCCATTCTATGCCGAGAGCGGCGGACAGGTTGGGGACACAGGCGTGATAAGCAGCGCTATGTCTGCATTTGAGGTGTCTGATACCAAGAAGATACACAGCGGACATTTTCTCCACATGGGCACAGCTCAGGGAGCAATTTCCGTGGGGGACAAGGTAACGGCGGCTGTTGATAAAAAGAGACGTTCGTCCATTATGAGAAATCACACTGCGGCACATCTGCTTCAGGCGGCGCTCCGAAAGGTACTGGGCGACCACGTTCATCAGGCAGGTCAGCTTGTGGACGGCGACAGAGTGCGTTTCGACTTCTCCCACTTTGAGGCTGTAACTCCCGATGAGCTCCGTGAGACGGAGAGCATCATCAATAAAAATATCCTCGACGCCATCGGCGTCACAATGACAGAAATGCCTATCGAGGAGGCAAAGAAGCTTGGCGCTATGGCTCTGTTCGGCGAAAAGTACGGTGACGTGGTAAGAGTAGTAAACGTTGCGGATACCTCCATAGAATTCTGCGGAGGCACTCACGTTGACAACACCTCCAAGCTGGGACTTTTCAAGATAATCTCGGAAAACTCCGTAGCTGCAGGCGTGCGCCGTATCGAGGCTGTAACAGGCTCGGGAGTGCTTACACTTATCGACGATTACAAGGACATCATCACAAAATCCGCTCAGGCAATAAAGGCTCCAAATCCCTCCGAGCTTGCCGCTAAGTGCAGTGCGGCTTCTGCTGAGGTAAAGGCTCTTGAAAAGGAAGTGGCAGAGCTTAAAGGAAAGATCGCTGCCTCTCAGCTTGATTCTCTCTTTGAGGGTGCGGAAAGCGTAGGCTCTGTACGTGTTATCACTGCAGTGCTTGAAAACACCGCTCCCGATGTGCTCCGCTCTATGGGAGACAAGATAAAGGACAAGGCTCCCGATGCTGTAGCTGTTCTTGCAGCGGTAAACAGCGGAAGCGGCTCTCTGCTTTGCGTGTGCGGCAAGGACGCTGTTGCTGCCGGAGCTCACGCAGGAAATATCGTCCGCAAGGTATCCGAGCTTACAGGCGGAAAGGGCGGAGGACGTCCCGACAGCGCAATGGCGGGTATGGGCGACGTTTCCAAGGCTAAGGAAGCAATTGAAGCGGCAGGCGGCATCGTTTCGGAGTTCATTAAATAATGGAGGTCAATTACCATGGAAGATTGTCTTTTCTGTAAAATAATCAAAGGGGAAATACCCAGCACAAAGGTCTATGAGGACGAGTCCGTTTATGCATTCAAGGACATCAACCCTCTTGCTCCTGTGCATATTCTGGTAGTCCCGAAAGAGCATATCGGGAGCGCTGCGGAAATAACCGCTGAAAATTCCGCGGTGGTCTCAAAAATATTTGAGGCGGCAGCAAAGATCGCTAAAGATCAGGGCATTGCCGGGGACGGCTTCCGCATCGTTACCAACTGCGGAGAAAACGGCTGTCAGAGCGTCCATCATCTGCATTTTCACATTCTGGGCGGCAGAAAATTGGGCGTAGAAATGGGCTGACGGACTGTAACAGCGCTTATGATGTGAACATTTTTGAAAGGACTTGATCAAAATGGTGCGAAAAATGGCTTATGTAGGTTCGTCCTATTTAGTCGGGCTGTTTTTCGCATCATTTTTAAAGTCTGTGACAAACCTGATACTGGCTCCTGTGCTTACTGTTATCGGGACGGCAGCCATGATAGTATCGGGAAAGAAATATATCCCTCTGACAGTGTGCGTGATAAGCGGCGCTGCGGGTATGTTTTTATACGGTCTGCAGGACGCTGCCTTTTATAGGGATGTCATCAAATATGACGGTTACGACGTAGAGGTCACAGGCACCATAATTGAATGTACCGAGCGCAAGGGTGATAAGTCCAGCTATATCGTGAAAGGCATTATAAACGGCGATGTTCACGCCAAGGTTATCTGTTATACAGATAATTTCGGCGGGGAGATCGGCGATATGGTAAGCGTTATCGGAACGGCAGCTGCTCTTGAGGACAGTTATACCTTCCCAACACGCTCCTACTATAAGGCAAAGGGTATCTATCTTCAGATAAATGATATCAGATTTATAAAATGCACACCGGGAGAAAATTTTTCTCTTTTCAGATATATAAACCGTTACAGAAGTCACATTATAAAAACGGTGAGCGAATATATGAGTGAGGATGGTCAGGCTGTTATGACTGCCATGCTTTTCGGGGACAAGTCCGATCTGGAAAGCAGTCAGAAGACACTGATGTACCGTGCAGGCATCGGACATCTTATGGCAGTGTCCGGAGTTCATCTGGCGGTGATATGTTCATTTCTGAACATTTTCATATCCTCTCTGCCTGTGAATAAATATCTCCGCTTTGCTGTTCTGCTGATACCCATTTTCTGCTTTGTGCTTCTTGCGGGGATGTCCAATTCCGTTGTCCGTGCGGCGATGATGCTCATTATCGTACACGGCGCAGAGCTTTTCAGACGGAGGGCGGACGTTTTTAACTCCCTTGGCATCGCCGTTATCCTGCTGACGATAACAGACCCCTTTGCAGTGAGGGACTCTTCCTTTCTCCTGTCGGCTGCGGGAGTTTTCGGCATAGGCGTTGCTGCTCCTCAGGCGATAAAGCTCATCGAGAAAAAGTATAAGCTTGGGGTCATTGCAAAGTCTGCGGTAATGTCGGTATGTGTGACGCTGACAGTCTTTCCTGTGTCAATGATGTTTTTTGACGAGGTCTCGGTCATGTCTCCGCTGTCAAATCTGCTGCTGATACCTGTATGTGAGCTGATACTTATAGGCGGACTGCTGGTGACTGTTACGGGAGGCGTTCCCATAGTTGCTTTTCCCGTCCTTAAAATATGCGGATATCTGTGCGATATCGTCCTTGCGGCTTCCCGTCTGATAGGGGGACTCCATTTTGCGTATATCCCTGTTGACGGTGAGCTTTCCCTGCTGATGGTCATCGGGGCGGCAGTTCTTATTGCAGTCATTTTCCTGTTTACAAGAAGAGCGGACGTTACTTCTCTTTCGGCAGTGATGATACTTGCTTTTGCAATACTTTCCATAAACATATACAGACTTATTCCGGACAGCAATATCACGGTGGCTGTCATAAAGAACGGGGCTTCCTCCGCGGCAGTTATACATGACAAGAGAAGCGCGGCTGTCATCGACCTTTCAAAGAACGGAAAGGCGTCCTCAGGGACGGTAAAATATCTGAACAGCAGGGGGATATATAAGATAGATGATCTTATACTTACAAGGAGCCCCAACACGGTATATCAGGTCTACAGAGAAGCGTTTGATCTGTTTGAGATAAGCACAGTGCTTATTCCCGAGGGTTCGGGAAGCAGCAGTATAAGAAGCTATAAAATTCCCGCCGATATCAGGATGGGAGAATACACTGTCAGCTTTATCGACGATGAAACATTTACGGTAAGCTGCAGAGGCAGTGATATTTTGTTTTATACCTCCGGATATTCTGTCTCTGAGGACAGAGAATACGCAGCGGCGGTAAGATATTCGGGGACGGACTATAATGCGGACGTAAACGCGGGTATAATTGCGGCGTTAAGTGACAGCGCAAAGATCGTCGCAGAAAAGGATAAGGATATTTACATAGGAGAGAACGTCAGAATTATAATAGGCTCTGACGGGTCTGTACGCTCGGAAGCAATAGGCTGAAATGGTGGTGAAAATATGGCAGAGCTTACGGAAAGTGCTCTGAAAACGGCGCTGAAAAGCGGTCAGTTTGAGAGGGTATATTATTTCTACGGCAAGGACATTGCCGCGGTGGAGTCATACACGAAAAAATTTATATCAAAGCTTGTTAAAAAAGGCGATGAGGCGTGCAATCTCCATGCCTTTGACGGGAAAAATTTCAGCATAGACGCCTTTGCGGATGCCTGCGAATTTCTGCCCGTCTTTGCGGACTATGTATGCTGTACTGTCAGCGACCTTAATGCGGAAAGTCTTAACGCTGACACTCTTAAGCAGCTTACGGAGATAGTCAGCGACCTTCCCGAGACCACGGTGCTGATCTTTTACTATACATCGGTGGACGTTACCGACGGAAAAAAATACCCCACTGCTAAAAACAAAAAGCTGATGGACGCTGTTTCAAAAGCAGGGGGAGTATGCAATTTCGGTCTGAAAACACCATACGCTCTGGGCAAGGAGATAATGGCACGGGTCTCAAAGGAGGGGTGCGGCATCTCAAAACAGGCGGCGGAATTTCTGGCTGTTCAGTGCTCCTGCAATACCATGCTTATTGAAAATGAGATACAAAAGCTCACCTCATATGCACAGGGGAATGAGATTACCATAGACATCATAAAGGAGCTTTCTCCCAGGCAGATAGAGACCACCTCCTTTGACCTTGCAAAGGCGCTCTGCCGCATGGACAAAAAAACTGCCATGAGTCTTCTGAACGACCTTGCCGCAGAGCATATCGAGCCTATAGCAATACTTTATGCGGTCACGGGAAATATGGTTGATCTGTACCGGGCAAGAGCGGCTCTGGCAGGCGGTAAAGCTCCCGAAAATGTAAAAGAGGATTTCGGCTATGCAAAAAACATTCAGTTCAGGGTGGACAACGCCTTCCGTGATATCAGGAACATCTCACTGTCTCATCTGAGAAGCTGCATGAGGGTACTTGCAGACACAGACGCCGCTATGAAGTCCTCTAAAACAGACAGCCGGATACTTCTTGAAGAAGCGGTAGTGAAGATGCTTACATGAGGCGGGGAAGCCCCCGCAGGCATATCGCTGCATACTTTGTTTTAAATAGTAACATATGAACTCGGAATTTTAATGTTGCCGTTATCAGGAGAATAGAATGCTAAAAGTAAAGGAAGCCGTTATAGTTGAGGGGAAGTATGACAAAATAAAGCTCTCCTCGGTAATTGACGGAGTGATAATCCCGACAGGGGGATTCAGCGTTTTCAAAAACAGGGAGACCCTTGAAATTATACGATATTTTGCTAAAAAAACGGGGATAATAATCCTTACCGATTCCGATTCGGCAGGCTTCAAGATACGTTCCTATCTGAAAGGAGCCATCCGTGAGGGGAAGATAATCAATGTTTACGTCCCGGATATTTTCGGCAAGGAGCGGCGGAAAAACGCGCCGTCAAAAGAGGGTAAGCTTGGAGTCGAGGGCATCGACGGGGAGGTCATTCTCGAAGCCTTCCGGAAAGCAGGGATAACCGCTGACCTGACAGAGGAAACCTCCGACCCTATCACCCGTCTTGATCTTTATGAGCTGGGACTGAACGGAGGAGAAAATTCCTCTGAAATGAGAAGAGCGCTCCTTTCTGCACTTGACCTGCCTGAAAGACTGACCGTCACAGGCATGGTGGAGATCCTTAACACTCTTATGACAAGACAGGAGCTTTACGATACAGTCGAAAAAATGAACAGAGGGGATAAATAAAATGGTCTTTTCAAGCCTGACATTTCTCTATTACTTTTTGCCTGTAGTGCTTGTTTTATATATTTTTATGCCGAACAGGATAACCGTGCCGCTTGGCGGGGGCAGGACTCTTGTCATTCCCGTGCGGAACCTGTTTGTTTTTGCTACGGGACTCTTTTTCTACGCATGGGGAGAGCCGTTCTATGTGATAATAATGATAATATCCACGCTGATAGACTACACTGCGGGACGTCTCATGCACAGATTTGACGATAACCAGAGGATACGCACTGTCTGTCTTATCGTGTCCGTCTGCATGAATATCGGACTGCTGGCGGTGTTCAAATACAGCGATTTTATTTTTGATACTATAAACTCTGTTTTCAGATCGGATATCACAAATCCTGTCATTCTTGTAAACAAAGCGATAAACAAGAACATTTTCCATTTCACCGTACTGAGCGAGGACAGGGTGGCTCTGCCTATAGGAATTTCATTTTTTACATTCCAGTCCATGTCCTATACCATCGACCTTTATATGCGGAATATCACCGTCCAGAAAAGCTTTATCGGATTTGCCTCCTATGTGACGCTGTTCCCTCAGATAGTGGCAGGACCAATCGTCCGCTATGAGGATGTGGCAAAGGAGATAGACAGCCGCACAGTCAATATAGGCAAGATAAGCGAGGGCATAGGAAAATTTACAAAGGGTCTGGCGAAAAAGGTACTGCTTGCAAACAACATCGGGATTATATGGACCGAAGTAAAGGCGATGGACTACAGCGAGCTGAGCGTGGCAACTGCATGGCTGGGTATACTTGCATTCACCTTCCAGATCTATTTTGATTTTTCCGGATACTCTGATATGGCTGTGGGACTGGGAAAAATGCTGGGCTTCAACTTCCCCAAAAACTTTGACCACCCCTACCTTTCAAAAAGCGTCAGCGAGTTCTGGAGAAGATGGCACATCACTCTGGGCACATGGTTCAGGGAGTATGTTTACATCCCTCTCGGAGGAAACCGTAAGGGCAGGGGAAAAACCCTGCGGAACCTGCTTATCGTGTGGGGTCTCACAGGACTGTGGCACGGCGCAAGCTGGAATTTTATCATATGGGGTCTTTATTTCGGAGTGCTGATAATAATTGAGCGTCTTGGATGGGGAAAGGTGCTTGAAAAGCTTCCGTCTGCGGTAAGTATGCTGTACACCTTCCTTATTGCGGTATTCGGATGGGTGCTGTTCGACACGGATACCATGAGCGGAGCGGGTCGTTATTTCCTTGCCATGTTCGGCGGGGGAGGGGCTTTTGCAGACAGCACGGCGGCGTATATATTCTCCTCAAATATACTGATATATCTGGTGTGTATTTTTGCCTCCACCAATCTTTTCAGAAAGTTTATGGCGTATTTTAAGAAGAAAAAAAGGACGGCGTACTCCTATGCTGTACCGGTGGCGGTGGTATGCGTCATGCTGCTTTGCACATCCTATCTTGTGGACGCGTCATATAATCCGTTTTTGTATTTCAGGTTTTAGGGAAAGGAGTGTCACTTAAATGAAAGAAAAAGTCATCCGCAGGAAAAGAAAAAAAAGACTCAGCGCTCCCGATCTCATAACCTGTATTGTATTTTTTGCGCTGATAATTTCGATGCCAATAATTACGGGGGTGCTTCCCAAAAAGGATTTTTCGGAAATGGAAAATACCTATTTGCAGAAGATGCCCGAGATGTCCGTAAAGAATATTTTTAAAAGAAAATACATGAACGATATGGAGAAATATATCTCCGACCATTTTGCAGGACGGGTAGGCTGGATAAAGGGACGGACAGTTTTTGAGACCTCGCTTGGCAAGCATGAGAGAAACGGCATCTATATACTGAAGAACCGTCTGGCGGAAAAAATAAACGAGCCGGACTATGCTTCTGTGGACAAAAATATCGAGGCAATAAATAAATTTGCAGAGGAAAACGACGTCCCCGTATTTTTTTTGTTGGTGCCTACATCGGCGGAAATTTATGCGGACGAGCTTCCGAAAAATGCTCCTAATGTAAATCAGAAGGAATTTATAAGCTATGTGTACGGAAGTCTGGGGAAGTCCGTAACTGCAATAGATGTTTACCAGACTATGCTTTCTAACCGGGACGACTACATCTATTACCGCACTGACCATCACTGGACAACAAAGGGAGCCTATCTTGCCTATGCTGCGGCGGGAAAAAAGATGGGGTACACTCCCGAGCGCGAGGGTATGTTCGATGTTGAGCACGCGGGACTCGATTTCATAGGCACCTTTTATTCAAAGGCTCTTTATGACGGCGTGGAGAAGGACACCCTTGACTTTTATCACTATGTCCTGGGAGACGGTGTAACCGATGTGTCTGTAACAAAGGTCTACGGCGAGGAGCCTGAGCACCGTGACAGTATGTATTTCCGTGAGTATCTGGACGTAAAGGACAAATACTCCTCATTCCTTGGCACTAACGCTCCTCTGGTCACCATAAAGACGGACGGAGGCGGCGGAAAGCTTCTTATAATAAAGGACTCCTACGCACACTGTTACTCCACCTTCCTGACCGGACATTATTCGGAGATCACTCTTATGGATATGCGCTATATCAATATGTCCTACAAGGAGCTTATTGACCCCGAGGAATACGATCAGGTGCTGTTTCTGTACAATGCTTCATCATTTATGTCGGATACCGATATCAGAAAGCTGGCATACTGAAAGTATAAACTGACAGAATAAAAATAACCGGACGGCGTTTTGTTGCCGTCCGGTATTGCTTTTATTTAAGACCGTTCATAAGTCCCTCAACTATCTCAGGGGTTTTCCATACATAGACTCTTCTGTCAATGATACCGAAGTTTTCTCCGTTTCCGGTAAATGCTCCGTTGTCCCACCACAGGCAGGGGATACCGATCTCGGTCGCCTTTTTGATATAATATTCCGCCCATACCGCACGAGCCTCGTTATTTAACTTGCTGCGTGCTCCGAACTCGCCGATGATAACAGGAATACCCTTGTCAATAAAATTGGTTTTCAGTGAACTCATAAGATAAGTGATGTCCTTTGAATTTCCCTCATCGGGAGTAAATTTGTTGTCGGTCATACTGTCGCTGAGCGCGAAGCCATATGGGGTATATGCATGGATAGAAACGATGATCTTATCATCGCCCTCCGGGATGGCAAGATCCTTTATCGCGCTGTCCACAGTGCTTGCTGCATATGTGGGGATCATAAGATGACGCTTGGGATTGTTTCCTCCGAGACTCCTGACAGTCTCTACGAAAGCTGCATTATACTGATTTACTACCTCGTGACCTTCCTTGTCTCCGCCGTTCCATTCAAATTTAGTGTCTCTTTTGCGCGGCTCGTTGAGCCCCTCAAAAATAAGACGCTCACCATAGTTTTCAAAGCGGTTTCCTATCTGTGTCCAGAGTGCTTTCAGCTTTTCTGTGGCAGCATCGGCGTTGTCATAGTATGGGTCGTGCCAGTCCTCATGATGGATATTCAGGATAACGAACATATCCTGACTGTAGGCGTAATCAACTATCTCCTGGACACGGTCCATCCATTCCTCATCCACTGTATTGTTTTCGTCCATGTGGTTGCCCCATGTTGTAGGGATCCTGACGATATTAAAGCCTGCATCCTTGACTGCTGTAAACAGCTCCTTGGTGGTGACAGGATTTCCCCAGCTTGTTTCACTGGTGACATCCTGATGTCCGGCTGAAGAGTCAAAAGCGTCCAGAGTATTTCCAAGACTCCAGCCCACCTTTATTTCTTTTACAAGCTCAGTGGACGGGATATCTCTTATCTCATCATTGACCGGTACGCGGACTTCCTCTGCAGCATCTGCCACAGCTGATGTTTCAGCCGCTCCTGTATCTGACGGGTCGGTGCTTCCTTTATCACTGCAGCCCGAAAGAATAAGCATCATGGCGAGCATAGGAGCAGCAAGCTTAAATTTATTTCTCATATTTTTGTCTCCTTTCGTGATTACAAATCAAAATTTATATATCATTGATCTCAGGGATCTGTTCCTCAAGACCTAATGCATAGCCAACGACCTTGTTGTAGAATCCGAGAGGGTCAAGCATGATCTTTTCTTTGAGAAGCTGTGCCTGATCTGTGTCGGGAGCATACAGACCGATATTCATCAGATCAAGCTTTCCGTCCTTTATCATGCACCTTACTTCATATCCGTTTTCCTGCGGAAGTATCTCTATATCCGCTTCACTTTCCCGTTCCAGCCTTGCAAAGTAACGGAGAGCCTCTGCAAGAAGCTGCTTGCGGAAATAATACGGGACGGTGTCATTAAAATAGTCCGCTCCGAGGCGTCCTTTTTCTTCAAGGACGATATATGTTTTTTTGTCCCGTTCCTGTCTTGTGACAGAGCCGTTTTTAAGCAGATCCTCCATAGCCTCGGTGTAATGAAAATAATTGATCACACCGCTTCTCATTGATATTTCGTAAAGCTGTGTTTCTTCAACGGGGCGGTTTAATTTTTCCAGCAAAAAACAGAGCAGTACTTTTGCCGCATGAGGAGAATCTGTCTCTGTTATTAAAAAATCATTCATAAGCGCTGCTCCGGATCACATCATATTGTCTATCTTGCGGTTCCCCTTTGGAAGCTCTGTATCAAGTGTGAGCTCGTCCATGGCAGTATTGACAGGAAGCTTTTCATAGCCCTCTTCTTTGCGCTGACGCTTCTGAAACTCGCTCTGCTTATAGGTAAGACCGCTTGTATTAGCCATTGTTTTAGGCTCGTTAAGTGCGATGATAAAATCAGGGAAGCCTTCTTTCAGAGACAGCTCATCCAGTTCCCTGTGGAGACGCAGAAGGTAGAGCTCCAGCCATGTTTCGTAGCTTCCGAAGGCAAACAGGAACAGACCCTGCACAACAGAGCAGCTGCCTGTGAACATTCCGGTAAGCCCGTACAGTCCCCCTGCAATAAAGAGCAGCAGGAGAATTTTGTTGAAGACCTTTTTCTTAAGGGAAAATGCCACTATGGCAAGGACAGCTGCCGCCAGCAGATATGCAATGAATCCATAATCGACTGCATATCCGAGACCGGAAGTCTCACCTGTGGACTCTGCACCCATTTCCGTGTTGACGATCCACTGACCGACAAGCATCGTTGCGCCTGCCAGCATTGCCAGACCCCGTATGAAATAGTACAGTATCATGCCTAAAACAGCTGTTCCGGCGGGTATTACAGTTGTCAGCAGGCCAAATTTGAATCCGCCCTGTATTTCTTTATAGTGACGGCGGTTATTGTCATATTCCTGTTCACGCTTTTTTGATGACATACTGTTATCCCCCCTTTTTATTTATCGTCTGCCGCTTGTTTCCTGTCAGAAATTTGGATAAGCCAGCATATGAGAAAGTATCGCGATATTTGCCGCTGATTCCACGCAGGGAACTGCTCTTGGCACCACGCATGGGTCGTGTCTGCCCTTTATTTCAAGGGTCTCGTTCTGCAGCGTGGAAAGGTTCACCGTTTCCTGGGGTCTTGCAATAGACGGTGTAGGCTTGAATGCCACTCTGAAAACTATAGGCATACCCGAGGAGATGCCTCCCAGGATACCGCCGTGATTATTGGTTTTGGTAAGTATATGACCGTGGTCATCTACATAGAACTCGTCGTTGTTCTGGCTTCCAAGCATTTCAGCAGCGGTAAAGCCTGCTCCGAACTCGATGCCCTTTACAGCAGGGATGCCGAAAACAAGCTGGGATATGCTGTTTTCCAGCCCCTCAAAAATAGGGGAGCCTATACCTGCGGGAACATTGGTGATGACACATTCAATTATTCCGCCAAGACTGTCCAGAGACTCTCTTGCCTTTGCGATATCGTCCACCATTGCCGCCCCCTTTTTGTCGTTGAGAGTGGGGAATTTCTTCCTTCTAAGGGCGACGATCTCCTCCTTGGTCACATTGCATGGGTCGAATTTTTTCTCTTTGATATTGTGTATCTGGAGTATATGGGCGCCTGTGTAGATGCCTCTGCGCTCCAGTATCTGTCCGCATATAGCTCCTGCGAAGCAAAGGGGAGCGGTAAGTCTGCCTGAGAAATGTCCTCCGCCCCTTACGTCGTTGAAGCCCTTGTATCTGAGCGCACCTGTGTAGTCTGCATGACCCGGACGTGCAAGCTTTGCGATATTTCCGTAGTCCTGTGAATGAGTGTCGCTGTTATTGATAAACGCCGCCAGAGGCGTACCTGTGGTATAGTTATTGTAAATGCCCGACAGGATGTTCGGCATATCCGTCTCATGACGGTGGGTAGACGTAGCATCCTTTTTGGGAGCCCGTCTTGACATGAAGAATTTAAGCTCCTCTGCGTCAATATATTCTCCCGAGGGGAGCTTATCAAGAGTAACACCTATAGCAGGACCGTGGGATTCGCCGAAAATCGATATAGTAAGATTATGATTCCAGAATGAGGACATATTTTAACTCCTTTCCTTTGATACTGTGCAAACGTCCCGACGCACAGGGGCTATGATCCTTACGGTATCCTGCTCCCGCAGCTGCAGGACTGTTCTGCACTTCCGTCTTAGAGTATTTCAAATTTTCCGCCAAGAGCCTTGTAATCCTCAAAGAATCTCGGATAGCTTTTATTTACCGCTTCCGCTCCCTTGATAATTACCGGTGAATCGGAGGACAGGGCAGCTATTGCCGCTGACATCACGATCCTGTGGTCGTTGCAGGCATCCACTTCTCCCCCTGTGAATTTTTCCACAGGCTGCATCTCTAAGAAGTCGTCTCCTGCAGTGACCTTTCCGCCAATTGAGTTAAGCGCCCTTGCAACATCTACAAGCCGGTCGCTTTCCTTTATTTTAAGCCGCGCAGCATTGACAATGCGGCTCGTTCCCTTAGTAAGACAGCCAAGCACTGTAAGTATGGGCACCAGGTCGGGGATATCTCCCACGTCCGCGGTAAAGGGCGAAAGCTCATTTCCGCAGCTTGCTATGATATCAACTATAGCCCTGTCTCCCTGTGCAGTGTTCTTGTCAAGATTTTTTATCTCTATCTCTGAGCCAAGGGCGTTTGCAACGTAGAAAAACGCCGCCTGTGAGTAGTCGCCCTCAACACTGATATTACAATGAGTATATTTTTGCCCGCCTTTTACATTATATACAGGCAGACCGTTTTCCGCAGTCTCGTTTATCTCCACTCCGAACCTTTTCAGAGCGTTTATGGTCATATCCACATAGGGCTTGGACTGGAGCACCGAGGTAAGCTTTACGGAGGAGTCTCCGTCACAAAGGGGGAGAGCGTAAAGCAGTCCTGTAATGAACTGGGAGGAGATGTCCCCCTCCATTTTATATTCTCCGGGAAGAAGCCTGCCGCTCATATGCAGGGGGAGCCCTCCCTGAGGGTCAAAGGTGATGCCCTTTGCTGAAAGCTCCCTGATATACGGGGTAATGGGACGCTGGGGAAGCTTTCCCTGTCCCTTGAAATCGGACTCCGTTCCCAGAGCCGCAGCAATGGGAATAACAAATCTGAGTGTAGCGCCGCTTTCGCAGCAGTCGATGTCCGCCTTTGCAGGGGGATTTTTTATACCTGAAATGGTAAAGGTATCCTCATCCGCATGGACGGTAGCGCCCAGAGCCTCCATAGCGGCAGCGGAAACGCTTATATCCTTTGAAACTGTTAAGTTGGAAATTTCAGATACCCCTTCCGCAAGAGCGGCGGCGATTATCATTCTTTGGGAATACGCCTTTGATGAGGGGGCATTCAGAGTACCTATCAGCTTTGATGGGTAGACTTTTATATCCATATATGTTGATTATTCCTTTCTGCTCACTTACCTAATGTCCGTCCAAGGTATTTGGCAAGGTCCTTTATCTTTACCATCATGTCGGCAAATCTCTGGGGAGTAAGCTGCTGACCGCCGTCGGAAAGAGCGCTCTTTGGATCGTTGTGTACCTCAATTTCAAGAGCGTCTGCACCGGAGATCACTGCTGCAAGGGACATGGGCTCGATAAGTGAGTAGATGCCCGTTGCGTGAGAGGGGTCTGCGCAGATAGGCAGGTGTGACTTTTCCTTCATGAGAGGTATCATGGAAAGGTCGAAGGTGTTTCTGGTCATGGTCTCAAAGGTACGGATACCTCTTTCGCAGAGGATGACGTTCATGTTGCCCTCTGCCATGATATATTCAGCGGACATGAGCAGCTCTTCAAGAGTGCTGGACAGTCCTCTTTTAAGAAGTATAGGCTTGCTTGATTTGCCGAGAGCCTTAAGAAGCTCGAAGTTCTGCATATTTCTCGCGCCTACTTGAATGACGTCCACATCGGCGAAAAGGTCAAGGTCTGCGCTGTTCATGATCTCGGTGACTATGGGAAGTCCTGTTTCCTCACGCGCCTTGATAAGGAGCTTTATGCCATCTGCGCCCATTCCCTGAAAAGAGTAAGGGGACGTTCTGGGCTTGAATGCTCCTCCTCTGAGCATGGTTGCTCCGGCATTCTTGCAGGCGATGGCTGTGGTGATGATCTGCTCCTCGCTTTCAACAGAGCAGGGTCCTGCGATTATCTGAAGTGAGCCGTTTCCGATGACGGTATCTCTTACGGGGATAACGGTGTCATCGGGATGGAACTTCCTGTTTGCCTTTTTGTAGGGCTCCTGAACACGGCGGATGTCCTCAACGCAGTCCTGTGCGTAAAGGTTGTCCATGTCTATGATAGAGGTATCTCCCACAAGACCGATGATATTCTGGTTTGCACCCTGAATGTGGTTTGTGCTTATGCCCTTGCTTTTAAGGATATCTTCCAGTCTGCGGACGGATTCCGCCTGGGCGTCTTTTTTAAGGATGATGATCATTTTATTTTCCTCCGGTTATATAACAGAATTTTATTTTGTAACGAGGGTAGTGTCGGGAAGCTTATCCTGCAGGGACTGCAGCTCGTCTTCCGGAAGGTTTATACCCTCTATGTACAGCTTTTTAAGCTGAGTGAGATGGGTAATGGGGGTAAAGTTTGTAACAGGGTTGTATCCAAGCTTTATCCATCCCAGGGACGTCAGGGACATGAGAGGTTCAACATCGGAAACATTGTTGTTTTCCAGATATACCTCCGTTAGATCAGCCATTGCTGTCAGCGGTGTGATATCGGAAATGCTGTTGTTCTGCATATGGAGCCTGTCCATACTTTTAAGTCCGCTGAGTGCGGATATATCGGAAATATCGTTGTCGTTGATACGAAGCAGCTTTACATTTCTGAGCTCGGACAGAGGTGTTATATCCTTGATGTTATTTTCCGAGATATCCAGTGTCTGGACATTGTGCAGTCCGTCCAGCGCGGATATATCGCTGATATTGTTGCCGCGGAGGTACAGTGTTTCAAGTCCGATAAGTCCTGCCAGAGGGGAAATATCGGTGATATCGTTATTGAAAAGGGAAAGTGTCTTAAGGCTTGTAAGACCCTTTAACGGAGTAATATCGGTAACATGGTTCTGGTACATATGAAGCTCTGTGAGGTTTACCATGTACTTAAGATCCTTGATATCATCATCATTCAGACCCATATTATTCAGTGTAAGTGAAGTGAGTCTTGTGCTGTACTCTGTGCCCTTTATAGTGATGGTAGCGGGCAGGTCTGCCATAGCCTCCTCTTTAAGGGCGGCAGCCTCGCTTACTGCGGGATTGTCCTTTCCGAGGATGTAGTCGGTCTTGTCTCTGAATCCGATCTGCACCACGGTTTCCGCTTTAAGGGATTCCACCTGGCTTTCAAGCTCGCTGATACGGGACTCGTATTCATCTGCGTTCATGGGTCTGGTCTCATCGGGAGCATCGTCTCCGCCGCCGAAAAGCGCACATCCTGACATGGTGAGCGCCAGAGAGGCAGAAAGGATCAGTGCGGATATATTTTTTATTTTCATATAAGATCTTCCTTTCAGGGCGTCTGCCTGTAAAATTAATACACCAATGTACATTATACACTTTTTTTCGATGAATGTCAATACCGCTGACAAACAAAATCCCCCGTCCGGGCTTTAAACCGGGGACGGGGGAGGCTGATTTTTACTTGGTTATGTCATTTTCGTCAAAAACATCTCCGCATTCGGGACAGAATTTCGGCGGATTTTTGGGGTCTGCAGGCTCCCAGCCGCATTTGTCGCAGCGGTAGAGGGGCTCTCCCGCAGGCTTGGGCTTTCCGCACTCTGAGCAGAATTTTCCCTTGTTGACTGCTCCGCATGAGCAGGTCCAGCCATCTGCAGAGGGCTTTGGTTTTCCGCATTCCGAGCAGAACTTTGTGGTATTCTTTGCTCCGCATGAGCAGGTCCATGTGTCTCCTGCGGGAGCGTTCTGTGCCTGCTGAGCCTGCGCTTGCTGATTCTGAGCTGCCATGCCGAACAGAGCCTGAGCGTTCAGACCTCCTGCCTGCTGAGCCATGCCTATGCCCATAAAGCCTGTCATAGCTCCTGCGCTGTTGCCTGCAGCCGCCTTCATAGCGTCGCCCTGAGCTCCAACCATTGTAGCTGCTGCCATTGCGGGATCCCGCATGGTAGCGGTGCGCTGGAGCTCCTTTATCATCTTTTCGTCCTCGGGAGGGATAGTTACCGAATTCATGCCGAAGGAAGCGATCTTTATGCCTCTGAGCTCAGTCCACTTCTTTGAAAGTATCTCATTGAGAGCGTCTGCGATCTCCATGGTGTGACCCGGGAGGGCACTGTGCCTTATCCCCATATCGGAGAGCTTTGCAAAAGCAGGCTGGAGAGCGGTCATAAGCTCGGTCTTGAGCATACTGTCTATCTCGGATTTATAGTATACCGATGAAACATTTCCGCACACATTCGTATAGAAAAGGAGGGGGTCGATGATCTTATAGGAAAACTCTCCGTTGCAGCGGATGGAAACGTCGATGTCAAGCCCGATATTCCTGTCCACGACACGGAAGGGAACGGGAGAGGGGGTGCCGTACTTGTTGCCCACGATCTCCTTGGTGTTGAAGTAGTAGACTCTTGTATCGGTGGCAGCCATGCCTCCGTGAGCTATTCTGGAGCCGATGCTGGAGAAGGTCTCCTTGATGCTTGTACCAAGGTCTCCCGCAAAGATGGTGGGTTCTCCGGAGATATTGAACTCATAGTTGCCCGGCTCTGCGCAGACGTCTATAATCCTGCCGTTCTCCACGATTATCATGCACTGACCGTCAGCAACTGCGATGCCCGAGCCCTGTGTGATAACGTTGTCGTCGCCCTTGGTATTTGACGAGCGTCCGTTTACTTTCTTCTGACCTTTTTTCACAAGAACATCCGAGGGCATAGCCTCGCAGTAGAAAAATTCCTTCCACTGGTCGGCAAGGTTGCCTCCCACAGCGTTCATTGCGGCTTTGATAAGACCCATATGTAACAGCTCCTTTGATCCTAAAAATTATGGCGAATGCCTTTAAAGATTATTATATATCATTTTGCAGAAAAATTCAATATTTTTTTAAAAATTTGTATTGGAACGTAAATTATCATTTAACTCACAAGAGTGGGCAATTGATTTAGCGCTTTGCGCTAAATCACAGCAGCCGGTCCAGCGCGGCTGGCGC
>JAFLUI010000119.1 GCA_022508825.1 Oscillospiraceae bacterium | reverse complement strand
GGCTCTGCCCCTCGACCCCGCCAAAGGAGCGGCGCCCCTTTGGAAACCCATTATTGACCAATTGCTCTTTTCTTTAGTGTTGCTGTTGAGATTTGCGAGATATAAACTTTTTCCTCACAAACAATAAAAGATTTCGGCATCTCATAACTCACCGTTACCACCCTGCCGCCTTTTTCAGACCGGGCTAAAAAGTCCTTGGTGTGCTTGCTTATTGACGTATTCTCTATATCAAAAATACCGATGATGTCTTTCATTCTCACTACTGTTTCCTCTCCAAGATGCAAATACACTATCTCTTCACTCTTCCCTTTTTCATCGTAAAGACCCTGCCCTCTTTCATGTCGGTGACAGTTCTGCTGTCACAGCAGGTGATAATTACCTGCATATCATCTATATTATTAAGGATGAATTTTTGTCTGGTGGGGTCAAGCTCGGACAGTACATCATCAAGCAGCATGACCGGATACTCCCCGTATTCATCCTTTATTATCTGAGCGTGTGCAAGCTTCATGGACAAAGCCGCCGAACGAGCCTGTCCCTGAGAGCCGAACTCCCTCACAGGCAGACCGTCTATAAACGCTCCCAGATCGTCCCGGTGGACTCCCACCGTTGTGAATCCGGCACGCTTGTCCGCTTCTATGGACTCCTCCAGCCTGCGCTTGTACTCCTCAGCAAGTCTGCCTTTGAAGTCTGTTTCTCCCGTAAGATCGTCATAGACTGTGGACTGATATCTTAATTCCAGAGCTTCCCTGCCGTCCGTTATGCTGCTGTAAAGACCCTTTACCTTACTGTTCAGCACCTGACAGAAAGTATTTCTCAGCACCGATATATATGCCCCGGACTCCGCAAGCTGTTCATTCCATATGTCCAGCTGATCTCTGTCCACACTTCCGCCAAAACCGACATTTTTCAAAAGGGCGTTCCGGTGAGACAGTACCGTATTGTATTTATTCAAAGCCCCTATATATGAGGGCTTTATCTGAGCAATGGAAAGATCTGTGAAGCTCCTTCGGTTGTCGGGGGACCCCTTTGTAAGCTCAAGATCCTCGGGGGTAAAGACCACGCAGCGGAAGCTTCCGAACAGCTTTGAAAGCAGTGGAAGTTTTATTTTGTTAAGAGTGACCAATTTATCTTTAATAGACCCTTTTTTAACAGAAAAGAATATTTCCTGTGTTCTCACTGAATCCGTGAACTTCATTTCCACCGTGGCAAAATCCTTGTCAAAACCGATGAAATCCTTGTCACGGGTGCCCCGGAACGATCTGCATCCCGAGCAGAGCCAGACAGCTTCGATAAGATTTGTCTTGCCCTGGGCGTTTTCTCCGCAGATTATATTCATTTTGGGGTCGAGCTTTATTTCTACGCCGTCAAGATTTTTATAGCCGTTTACTTTCAGACTGTTTATTATCATCTACTCTACCCTGATCTCCTGACCGTCTACCCAAACAACATCCCCGGGACGGAGCTTTTTGCCCCGCATAGTGCAGACCTCTCCGTTTACCGAGACCTTTCCTGCTGTGATAAGCTCCTTTGCCTCCGAACCGACAGCAACCGCTCCCGCAAATTTCAGCAGCTGGTCAAGCTTGATATATTCGGTAGTTATATTTACAGTATTATCCATATGCCGCCTCGCTATTCAGCACGGAGACGCTGGGGGAGAACAAGGAATACGTAAGAGCTTCCGGACATGGGGACTATCTTCATAGGGGACAGACCGCCGTTGAGCTGCAGCTTTACCTTGTCCGATTCGGCAGCCTTCATTGCATCCAGCAGATAGCGGCAGTTGAAGCCTGCTTCAACAGATGGTCCCGTCATATCGGCAGTGAAATCCTCGTTAAGCTTGCCAACGGAAGTCGAGCAGGACACCTTTACAACGCCGTCCTTGAACAGACACCTTACCGGAGCCTTTGCCTTCTCATTGATAAGCAGACTGCACCTTTCAAGACTGTCAATAAGATCACGGGTGCTGACGATAACCTCAGTGGCATGATCTGCAGGTATTGAACCCTTGTAATTGTGGAAGTCACCCTCTAAAAGTCTGGACAGCACCATATACTTGCCTATCTCGAAGATAATGTGTTTCTTTGAAACGTGCATAGTGACGTTTTCCTTTTCGTCATCCTTAAGAAGCTTTGAGACCTCCGAAAGAGCCTTTGCCTTTACCACAAAATTGTAGTGGTTGTCCGATTCTATGCTTTCAGAACGGACTGCAAGACGGAAGCCGTCCACCGCAACAAGGTTGAAGTTATGATCCATAATGTCGAAAAGCTCTCCCATAAGAATGGGCTTGTTGTCCATAACAGCAACGGCAAAAATGGTCTGATTTATCATATTTTTGAGCATGGGCTGGGGCACCGAAAAGCTGTCGTCCATATCAAAGTCAGGAATGGAGGGGTACTCATTTGCAGGCATTGCAAGAATCTTATACTCTGCCTTTTCGCCCTTTATGAAGGTGGTGAGCTTTTCGTCTATCTCTATTTCAAGCTTTTCATAGGACATCTTTCTGACGATATCGCCGAAAAGCCTGCTGTTCAGGATACACTCTCCCACATCATCGGAGACTACCTCGATCTTTGTCTGTATACCCATTTCCAGATCGTAGCCTGTAAGCTCCAGCTCGTTTTTATTGAGAAATATTTTTACTCCCTCAAGAGCAGAGATAGGGGATTTCTGAGGTACTGCTCTTGAAACGTTTGCAAGAGCTTCATTAAGATCGGCTTGTCTGCATGAAAATTTCATATTGCATTTTCCTTTCGTTGTTTTTTAACAGTCCTGCGGATATTTTCATTATCCTTATCGGAAATATCAGATTCGCTGATGTTATATCAATATCAATGATAAATAATAAACAGAATCAGCAGTAGGGGATGTTACAATTGTTGAAAAGCCTGTCCGGATCAGTCTGCAAAAGGGACAGCCCGTCCACAGAGTTTTCCTCCTCAAATGTTGAAAAGCTGAAAGTTTTTCCTGCCCGTGGAATATGTGTAAAATCACTAATGTGGAAAGCAAAAAAATGTGGAAATAGTACAGCCATTTACTGTAAAAAGTGGAAAACTCACATATACAAAAAGTAATAAGATAATTTTAGAGTGAAAATACATGGATCTGACTTTTCCACATCCTTTTCCACAGTGTGTGGAAAACTACTGATTGTAATACCTACTTTACAAGCAAGGCGACGCCCTGCACGATTATCTACCACCACCTTAAGTAACAGCTAATAATTCAGCATACTTAGCCCCCTATCAAGGGGGCGGGTAAGAAAACCCGGATTGCAAAGTTTTTTATACTGCTTTTATATTTTTGATGATATCTTCTATCATTTCCCTGGTGTGGGGATCCTTGGCGATAAGCTTCTGAACGTCCTCATAGTAGTACATTATAGTACTGTGATCCCTTGCCCCCAGCTCCATTCCGATGGACTGGAAGGACATATCCATAACCTCCTTTATAACATAGGAGCTGATCTTTCTTGCAGTGGATATCTGAGCGTTGCGCTTCTTTGAGTAGATGTCCTCCACGCTTACTCCGTATACTCCCGCTACCTCGGTGAGTATCCTTTCAATAGTGATGGGCGGAAGCTGATCCTCGGAAAGTACCTCCCGGATCGCATTCTGAGCCTGAGCCATAGTGGGAGGCGTCCCCATAAGATGCTGTCCTGCCTTAAGCTTCTTAACGCAGCCCTCCAGCTGCCTTATGTCTCTTTTGAGCCTGTTGGCGATCTCCTCGGAGATCTCGTCTGTCAGGGTAAGATCAAGAAGCTCTGCCTTGCGGCGGACGATAGCCACCCTTGTTTCAAAATCAGGAGTGGATATGTCTGCAATAAGACCCCACTCAAAGCGGTTGCGGATCCTGTCCTCCAGAGTCTTGATATCCTTTGGCGGACGGTCGGAGGTCAGGACTATCTGCTTGCCCAGCTTGTGAAGCTCATTGAAGGTGTGGAAGAACTCCTCCTGTGTAGACTCCTTTCCTGCAATGAACTGGACGTCGTCGATGATGAGCACGTCGGCTCCCCTGTATTTCTGATGGAATGGACCGGTGTCCTTTTTATTCTTGATAGCGTCGATAAGCTCGTTTGTAAAGGCTTCGCCCGTGACATAGATGGTGTTGTTGTCGGGGTTTGACTTCTTTATCTCGTTGCTTATAGCAGTAACAAGATGGGTCTTGCCAAGTCCGGACGGACCGTGTATAAACAGAGGATTGTATGCGCTTCCCGGATCCTTTGCAACTGCGGTGCAGGCAGCGTATGCAAACTCATTTGAGCGTCCCACGATGTAGGTGTCGAAGGTGTAGCTGTACTCAGCGCCCTGAAAGAGTCTTTCAAGCTCCGGTTTTTTCTTTCCGGGGTCGTCTTCGTCCTCATCAGCTTCGGGCATTTCCTCTGCAGCGGATATATCTATTTCCACATCAAAGCCAAGCACTTCGAAAAGAGCCTCTTTGATGATCTTTGTATAGTTCTTTTTTATGATATTTGCCTGAAATTCCGATGAAACGGAAAAATGAGCTATATTTTCGTCAAGGCTGACAGGTTCAAGAGAATTTATCCAGAGATTGTAGGCAACATTTGTCAATTCTCCTCTTTCTATCTTTAACATGCAGTATTCCTGCACCATTTTGAAAACGTCGTCAAAGGATTTCATTTTACACCTCTTATCCTGCATAACATCGGTTATGCTGTATAAATTATGCTGTAATAATATACTATTTATTATAGCATAAATCTGACCGAAATGCAAGCATTTTGTACCATTTTTGGATGATCCGGCAAGTTAATTTTTTGTAAATCCCTATACAGCATTTGCATCAATTTTTCAAAAAACCTATTGTAATTTCGGAAAATATGTGATATACTAATATTGCAAATAATTTCTGTCGAAAATAAAGGAGTTGATCTTTCATGAAAGCTTTCGGTGCTGTCATGCTGGCAATAACATCTGCATTTGCAGGAGCTGCAGCTGCGACCTATGCTATGAAAAAACGCGAGGAGATAGAGCAGTACGACTACGATTTTGATGATGACGACGAGACATATTTTGACGACCTGGACGAAATAGACGATCTTGACAAGGATTTTGACGATTTAAGTAAGCTGGATGGTATAGAGCTTGATTCTGTTTCCGACAAGGACGAGGGCGACCGCTCCGGCGGCGAAGACTTCTAAGCAAGGCGGCGCCCATGCGTGATATTAATGTTTCAGAAGTAGAAAATACCGTCCGTGATCTGTGCATAAAAGCCAACCGCTTTTTGCCGGAGTCTCTGGCGGGATGTATAGAGTGCGCTCTTAAAACAGAAAAGTCTCCTACGGGAAAAGAAGTCCTGTCCGATCTTGTCCGCAACATTGAGGCTGCGGAAAGGGAGGAGCTTGCCATCTGTCAGGATACGGGAATGGCTGTCATTTTTCTTGACGTTGGACAGGACGTTCATTTCGTGGGGGGCTCTCTTTCGGAAGCGATAAATAAAGGGGTATCCAGGGGCTATACCGAAGGATACCTCCGCTGTTCAATAGTGTCAGACCCTCTGGAGCGGGTCAATACGGGAGACAACACTCCTGCCGTGGTTCATACAAGGATAGTGGACGGTGACAGGGTGTCTGTTTCTGTGTGTCCCAAGGGCTTCGGAAGTGAGAATATGTCCGCCATGAAAATGTTCACCCCCTCGGCGTCCATTACGGATATCGAGGATTTTGTGGTGGAGACCGTCTCAAAGGCGGGGAGCAATCCCTGTCCGCCCATGGTGATAGGCATAGGAATAGGCGGGGATTTTGAATACTGTGCATATCTGGCAAAGAAGGCTCTCTGCCGGGATGTGGCGGTGAAAAATCCCAAGGCACTTTACAAGGACATGGAGGAGCGCATACTTGAAAGGGTCAACAAGCTGGGGATAGGTCCCCAGGGCTTCGGAGGGACCACTACTGCGCTCTCTGCTGCGATAGAGGAGGCTCCCACACACATTGCGGGACTTCCTGTGGCTGTAAACATAGGCTGTCATGTTACAAGACACGCTCATGCAGAGCTGTGAAAATACGGCTTGACAATATTGAAAGTGACATCGAAGAAATGAAAATGGAGGCTAAAATAACAAGAGCAGCATTAAGTGGTTTAATAGTAAGAACAGAAGATTTTATAAGACTGCTTGATTCCACATACAAAATTTAAAGAAAAATTCCCGACAAATTTTGAATTGTCGGGTTTTTTTGCTCTGCGATGTAAACAAAAACCGCCGCCCACAAGGCTGAGCCTTGACCCTTTCCGTTGCATAGTTCAGACAGTAACAGTAATTTTGCAGCTCGGTAACATAAAAACCGCCATCCGAGGAGAAAATCCCGGACGGCGGTCTTTTTATCTGCCGTGCATTTTTAATCAATCAGTACCATACAGCTTTGTAAGTCTTGAAAGGTAATCGTAACGATCCTTAGCATTTGCAACTGCCTTGTTGAAGAGCATATCTGCTCTCTCAGGATTAGCGCGTGCAAGTGAATTGTAACGAACCTCACCCATAAGGAACTCTTTATACTTATCATCAACAGCGGGAGCCTTGCTGTCCAGAGAGAATGGATTCTTGCCCTCTGCCTTGAGTGCAGGATTGTATCTGAACAGATGCCAGTAGCCTGCCTCTACAGCCTTCTTCTCCTCTTCCATTGCCTTTGCCATACCAGCCTTGATACCGTGATTGATACAAGGAGCGTATGCAATGATAAGTGAAGGTCCGTTGTAAGCCTCAGCCTCGGAAATTGCCTTGATACACTGGTTCATGTCAGCACCCATAGCGATGTGTGCAACATATACATAACCGTAGCTCATTGCAATACCTGCAAGATCCTTCTTCTTCACTTCCTTACCTGCAGCAGCGAACTGTGCAACTGCACCTGTAGGTGTAGCCTTGGAGGACTGTCCGCCTGTGTTGGAGTAAACCTCTGTATCGAATACGAAGATGTTTACATCCTCGCCGGATGCGATAACATGGTCAAGACCGGAGAAGCCGATATCATAAGCCCAGCCGTCGCCGCCGAATACCCACAGGGACTTCTTGCCCAGGTAATCCTTGAGTGCAAGGATATCGGAAGCTGCTTCCGACTTGCTGTCCTCAAGAGCCTTGATAAGATCCTTGGTAGCAGCCTTGTTTGCACTGCCGTCGTTGAGTGTGGAGAGGTATCCCTCGATAGCCTTCTTCATTCCATCGCTCTTTGTGCTCTTCTGGAGATCAAGGAGCTTAGCTACTGCTCTCTGACGGAGAGTGTTCTGTGCAAGGAACATACCATAGCCGTACTCTGCGTTATCCTCAAACAGGGAGTTAGCCCATGCAGGACCCTTGCCCTCTTTGTTTACTGTATAAGGTGTAGAAGGTGCGGAACCGCCCCAGATGGAAGAACATCCTGTTGCGTTTGCAATGAACATCCTGTCACCGAAGAGCTGTGTTACCAGCTTAGCGTAAGGAGTCTCACCGCAGCCTGCGCATGCGCCTGAGAATTCAAGCAGAGGCTGCTTGAACTGTGAACCCTTGACTGTGTTCTCCTTGAACTTCTCTGCGATCTCGGGCTTCTCGGGAAGAGTTGTTCCGTAAGCAAAGAGCTCCTGTTTTGCAAGCTGTGAATCCAGAGGCTTCATTGCAAGAGCCTTTGCGCCCTTCTTGCCGGGACATACGTTTACGCAGGAGCCGCAGCCTGTGCAGTCCAGAGCGGAAACTGTCATAAC
>JAFLUI010000118.1 GCA_022508825.1 Oscillospiraceae bacterium | reverse complement strand
AACCACCGGAATGACGGAGTCAAAGTCCGCTGCCTTACCGCTTGGCTATATCCCATCATAATGGATATATCAGCGAATTGCTTCAACGACTTATATAGTTTATCATATTTTGGCGTATTTGTCAATCACTTTTGATAAATTTGTGATTTGCAACAATATTATATACCGGGATTATGCAATTATGCACAAAATTCAAAGCTTTAATGTACTTAAGGTGCGATGCTGTCCTGTTCCGGGACTGAGGCAAAGAAATTCTTTAATGCGTGCTTTTTCATCCAGAAATAGGATATTACAAGGGCTGCGGCTGTTACAAGCCAGCTCAGAGGGTAGGCGGTCATGAGCACGTCAAAGCTGGGGTATGTTTTGAATGCGGTGCAGCTCCATATTATCCTGACTCCGCATATACCGGCAGTACACATCAGCGCAGGGACGAAGGAATGTCCGTATCCTCTCATGCAGCCTGAGACTATCTCAATGACTACGTTGATGACCTCTGCGCCCACGATGTATTTCAGACGTATCATGCCAATGTCCGCTATCACCGGGTCGTCATTGAAGATCATAAGAAAATATTTTCCCGTGAGAAGAATTATTACAGAGAGTACAGCGGTGAAAATAAGATCCTGTATAAGGGACAGCCTTGTTGCTTTAAGACATCTGTCCGACTTGCCTGCGCCGTAATTCTGTCCCACAAAGGTGGTGCACGCCTGTCCGAAGGCGTTGATGATGTAATAGGCGAATATCTCAAGATTGAACGCAGCCGAGGAAGCTGCCATCACGTCCTCGCCGAGCTTGTTGATAGAGGACTGTATTATGATATTTGAAAAGGAGAACACCATTCCCTGTATTCCTGCGGGGAGTCCTATGCGGATCATTTCACGGAGGGTCCTCCAGTCTATCCGGAGGTCTTTGAAGCTGAAATGTATCGCAGAATCCTCACGGGTCAGGAAAAATATCAGAAGCGCAGAGCTTATAAGATTGGAAAGGACTGTTGCAAGTGCAACTCCGTTTACTGTCATTTTAAGTACCAGCACAAAGAACAGATTAAACAGCACGTTGATGATACCCGAGATCAGCAGGCAGATAAGGGGAGTTTTTGTGTTTCCCTGGCTCCTGAAAATGGCAGAGGCGAAGTTGTAAAGCAGTATGACCGGCATTCCGCCTATGTAGACCCTGAAATAAAGCAGCGCCATGTCGAAAACATTGTCGGGTATTGACATAAGGCTGAGTATGGGACGGGAGATCACCTCGCAGATGACCGCAAAGACCGTTCCGCACAGGACTGCAAAAAGCAGGGCGGTATGTACCGTCATTTTTACGCCCTCCTTGTGATTTTGTCCGATAAATCTTGCTATAACAACGTTTGCGCCTATAGAGATGCCGGTGAAAAGATTGATTATCAGGGCGGTTATGGGACTGTTGCTTCCCACTGCTGCCATGGCGTTTTTGCCTACGAACCGTCCTATTACCGCAATATCCGCTGCGTTGAAAAGCTGCTGCAGGATACCCGTAACTGCAAGGGGGATGGCAAAATATAATATTTTATCACCGATGGAGCCGTTCAGCATATCCATCTGCTTGGAGCTTGCTTTTGTATCGCTCATGATCTGTTTCATCTCCGTAAAAATTGGGCTGCACCATATAAAATGATGGACAGCCCCTTATATTTCGTTTCTGTTTTCCAGCGCCTTGAACAGCGTTACCTCGTCTGCGTACTCTAATGTCCCGCCGATGGGAAGCCCGAAGGCAAGTCTTGTGACCTTGACCCCCAGAGGTTTCAGCAGCTTTGAGATGTACATAGCCGTTGCTTCTCCCTCAACAGTGGGATTGGTCGCCATTATGACCTCCTCTACGCCGCCATTTCCGATGCGGGCAAGAAGCTCCTTAAGCCGTATCTTATCAGGCGTAACGCCGTCAAGAGGGGAAATGAGCCCATGCAGTACATGGTAGACCCCCTTGTACTCGTTTGTCCGTTCAAAAGCGGAAATGTCCTTGGGTGTTTCCACCACGCAGATAGTTCCCTTGTCACGGGTGTCGTCACCGCAGATGGGACAGACGTCACCCTCTGTCAGATTCTGACACTCCGTGCAGCATTTTATTGTGCTGTGAGCGTTGAGGATAGCGTCTGCAAATGCCTGCGCTTCCTCATCGGTCATGCTCATGACATGATAAGCGAGCCGCTGGGCGCTCTTCATTCCGATGCCCGGCAGCTTCGCAAACTGCTCCGCCAGAAGAACCAGCGGCAAAGCCGTACTGTTAGCCATATAAAATATAACCCCTCAGATCAGAACAGTCCCGGGAAGGAAACTCCGCCGGTGATGGCTCCCATTTCAGTCTCTGTGGTCTCTTCGATCTTCCTTACGGTGTCGTTGAATGCGCTGATGATAAGATCCTGCAGCATTTCAACGTCCTCGGGGTCAACCACCTCGGGCTTGATGGTAAGCTTCTGGATGGATTTTCTTCCGTTGAGGGTGACTTCTACTGCTCCGCCTCCTGCTGTGGAGGTGAACTCACGGTTTTCGATGTCCTCCTGAAGCTCGGTGATCTGAGCCTGCATTTTCTGTGCCTGTTTGATCATTCCGTTCATATTCTGGGCTCCGCCGCCCATTCCCTGAGGTAATCTTGCTTTCATGTTATTTACTCCTTTTTTAATTTATAGGGATATTTCCCTTCTGTGCTTTATCAAGGACGCTTTGCAGCTTGTCCGATCCGCTGTTTGCGGGAGCGGTGCATCTTGCCATGATCCTGTATGTTTCTCCTGTCACCTGACGTATTGCCTCCTGCAGCTTGGTCACGTTTTCCGGTTTTTTCAGAAGCTGCGAAAAGAAGCTGTTTTCGGTGCTGACCAGCATGAAGCCGCCGCCCTTATGAGCGTAAGACCCTGTCAGCACTCCGTTTACAGAGGGACAGGTAACAGCAAATATTTCCAGGATGTCCTGCCATCTGTCCTCCGGTATGAAGTCCTCGGGCTTAAGCTTTTTGAAGTCCGATGTCTCCTGATTTGATGCAGGGGAGGGCTTTGAAGCCGTTCTTGCCTGAGCAGGGGCTGCCTGCCTTGGAAGGGGAGCCTGTCCGCTCCCGGCTGCTGCAAGACGCTGTTCAAGAGAGTCTATTCTTGAAAGCAGCGCAGCGTCCGGGACTCCTGTCTGCTTTGACTGACCTCCCGAGCATAGCTTCAGCAGACACATTTCCATTTCCACACGCTTTGCGCTGACCCTGGCAAGCCGTTCATTGCTTGTCTGGAGGGTGTCCAGTATGCTCATTATCTCTTCCAGTGAAAGCTTATCTGCCAGAGCCTTTATCCGCTCCAGCTCGCTTGGCATACAGACCAGCAGACCCAGATTTTCCGGCACTGCCTTTGCAAGCATGACGTCACGGAATCGGGAGATAAGCTCGTCGCAGAGCTTCTGCATATCCTTGGACATACCGTAAAGCATATCTATGACGCCTGCAGCCTTTGCCGCATTGCGGTCGGCAACAGCGTCCAGAATGTCGTAGATCGGTTCTCTGCCTGCGATGCCTGCCGCATTTGACACTATGTCCAGCGTTACATTTTCCGAAAAAGCGATACACTGGTCGAGGAGGGAAAGGGCGTCACGCATACCTCCGTCCGCAGTTTTTGCGATAAGCTCCGCTGCTTCCGGATCGAGAGTGATGTTTTCCTTTTCCGCCACCTCCATGAGCCTGTCCTTTATATCAGAGGGGAGTATCCTGCGGAAATCGTACCTCTGGCACCGGGACAGTATAGTAGGCAGCACCTTGTGTATCTCGGTAGTTGCAAGTATGAATTTAACATGGGGGGGAGGCTCTTCCATAATTTTCAGCAGGGCATTGAACGCCTCTCTGGTCAGCATATGGACCTCATCTATAATGTATATCTTGTATCTGCATCTTTCTGCGGTGTAGACCGCTCCGTCACGGAGGTTACGGACGTCCTCCACGCCGTTGTTGGAGGCGGCGTCTATCTCAATGATGTCCGACAGAGTGCCGTCATCGGCGTCTCTGCATATCTCACATTCAAGGCAGGGCTCGCCGTCCTTTGGATGGAGACAGTTGAGGGATTTTGCAAGGATACGGGCGCAGGTGGTCTTTCCTGTGCCTCTTGAACCTGTGAAAAGATAGGCATGGGCAGTCTTTCCGTTTATGAGCTGATTTTTCAGAGTGGTGGTTATATGGTGCTGTGAAACAACATCGTCAAAGGTCATAGGACGGTATTTTCTGTACAGCGCCTTATACATTTTGCTCACTCCTTATCTTATCAGCTCGTCCGCTTCGCCGGTGCGTCCCGAACGTATCTTCATATTGGGGTCGATCTCGTCAAGAAGACCCACCGATTCGGCAATATTGCAGTAGAATATCTTGAATCCGTTTACGTCGTCCATATTGCACATAAGCGCTTTCTTATAGTATTTCCTGCTCTCGTCGAGATTTTTCATCTGGAGGCAGGCAAGAGAACAGCCTCCGAGGGCGAAGGCGTAGTTTTTGCCCTCGTCAACAGCGCGGCTAAAGCATTCCAGAGCCTTTTCTCCGTCTCCCTTTTTAAGATATGTGATGCCCATGTCTGTATAGATAAAATCAAAGTAGGCGTTCCGTTCGGATAGTATGTTGTAGTACTCTATAGCTTCATCGAAGCTGCCGTTCTGAGTGAGACATCTTGCTGTCAGCAGATATGTATCGTTCAGCTTCAGACCCTTGTCGATAGCCTGACGGAAATACCTTGCTCCGTTGGAGGGGTATCCCATAAGCTGGTAGCATCTTCCGATGTAGAAGTCTATGACCGAAAGTCTGGCGTCGTCCTCCTCGTACTCCTCCATTTCCTGAAGAGTGTCGAGAGCGTCGTTATAGCTTCGCATATGGATATCTATGACTGCGTCCTTCAGTATTTTTGAGTCGAAACCTCCGCCGAATCTCTGATAGATCATCATACGGTCGAAATCCCCGAGACGAATCTTGCTGCGGTCGTCCGGGTCGCTGCGGAAGGTCTCATTGGTTATCCATGCCAGAAACAGGGCAGGGAAGATACTTACAAGTATGGGTCTGTAGTACTCTTCAGCCATAAAGCCTCCGTAGACCTCTATAGCCCAGTATGCGCCCAGAAAGCCGCATATCACGGAGAACAGGATTATAAAAGGACACATTTCAAGGATACGTCTGAGAAACTTTTCAAAAAAATTCATATATCCATGCTCCCGAAAGAGCGGCACTCCTTTCGCGATATTGTGTATCTGCACTTCTTGTACTGCGTATAATGTGCTGCACTTTATGATGCTGCACTTCTTGTTCTGCGTATTGCGTGCGCACAAAAATATCCGGTACATAGGTGTGCAGGCTTACTGCGGCACACGAAGCGATCCGCTTAATGCTGCTCGGTTCCCCGCCTGACATGGTTCACGGTGTTCCGTTGCACAGAGCCCGCACACCTATATATCGGATAAGTCTGCAGATATATTTATTATACCACAACACCCATTATATTGCAATAGTTTTTTTCATTTTTTTCATTTATCTGTTTTCAGATAATAATTTACAGGAAATTATGCCCAAATAATCGTAAATTTAATTAGCAAAAGCTTAGTAAATAATTTATATTTGCGCAGCAAATGATACATGAATATTTAATATATTAAATATTTATTATAATATTAATGATTATTTACTAAATTTTGTGGCTAAAAATTGGAAATAAAGCAGCTTTATCTAACCCGCCACCTTGATAGGTGGCAAAACAAATGCTAATGCATTTGTTTCCGAGTTTTCGCTGCGCGAAAACATCGGCAAACTTTAGGTGATGAGAGTCAGGGCGTCGCCCTGCTTGCTTTACAAGATGGGGTTTCTGTGGTATAATTATTGCAGATAGTTAAGGAGGTGTCCGGATTGGCTGTAGAAGTACCTGAAAAAATAATGCCTGAACAGACTAATATGACTGAGCCTGCGCCGCAGGAGCCCTCTCTTAAAGAGTCCCGGTCGCAGGAAGCCATGCAGCAGGAGTCCCTGCAGGAGATCGGAAGAAACAACCGTGTGGGTGTTCTTGACCTGCTCCGGGGCTTTGCGATTATTTTCGTTATGACCTATCATTTGCTGTACGACCTTATCTTCTTCGGCAGAATAGACATACCCTTTTTCTTTTCCGGTACTATGGATATTATTCACAATTTCTTCCTGATAATTCTTTTTTCTGTATCGGGGATATGCGCGGGATTCTCAAAAAACGTCCTGAAAAGGGGAGCAGTCCTGTTTTTGCTGGGGGAGATGCTCACTCTTGCAACGGCGGCGTTTGTTCCGGACGAGCTGATAGTTTTCGGAGTGCTGTCCTGCTTCGGGGCGTCGATGCTGATCTATGGAGTTATTTCCCCGGTAATGAAAAGAGTCCCCCAAGCCGTCGTTTTTGCGGTGTTTGCTCTGCTTTCCGTTGTTTTCTGGAACTTTTCCCGGACGGAAAGTCTGAATCTGGTGTTTACCTCTGTACATCTCGACCTGCCAAAGGACGCTCTTTTCCTTTATCCTATCGGGATAACCTCTTACGATTTCCATTCTGCGGACTATTTTCCGCTTTTGCCATTCGGCTTCATTTTCCTTGCAGGGACGGCTCTTTCCGATATCTTCAAAAACAGGAGGCTCCCGGAGGTTTTCTACAAGGCAAGACTCCCCGTGGTGAATTTCCTGGGAAAATACTCCCTGTGGGCGTATATTATCCATCAGCCTGTGTTTTTGGGACTTACGTACATAATTTTCCGCTGAGTCTTACCAATTCATTAAGAAAAGGTATATCCAGTACCTGATGTTCAGCAGCAGGAATATTATCAGTCCTTTCAATGGTTCGTCGTCCATCCACCACGATGTAAATAATATCCATAACCCGGCTATAAAATGTATTTTCTCATATAGGACATATACATCCCGTGAGCGCATTGATGCAATGGTCATTCCAATAAGTAATGCAGCAGGTATTATCAGGCTTGTGGGGATCATTTCATGAATGTACAGTTCCCAGCCGGTAAGTGCGTTTACACCTTTTATGAAGCATATCACAAGGGCTTCCAGAGCCAGAAAGATACATACCTTACTGCGGAGCCGCTGCTCAGATTCATTGGCATAGTCTTTCATGCTATTCCTCCACAATGGCAGGACAGTATCCTGCTATTTTAATTATCTCCTGACCCTCATCGGTGAGAAGATAGTCCCGCAGCTCCCGCATTTTAGCGGTCTGACTATCCTTAGCACCCTTTGCCATTACCATATAGTAGGCGGTGGAAAAGGGATACGCCCCGCTGATAAGGTTTTCGTTATCGGGGGAGACTCCGTTTATGTTAAGCACTTTTATGTCCTCGTTCTTGTACAGATTGTTTATATAGTAATAATATGTGTACCCCAGACTGTTTTCACGGTTTTCGTACTCGGCGATCTTCTCTACCAGCTCGCTCATCAGTCCCAGCGTCAGCGTCTCTCTTGAATAGCCCACCGGATCCATAAGTGGAATGTCCTTCATAACAAGCTGTTCCATGGCGGTCTGGCTCCCTGAGTTCCTTGCACGCTGATATGGGATCATCTTGCTGTCGTTTCCGCCCACTTCTTTCCAGTTAGTGATCTTCCCGGAGTAGATATCCTGTACCTGTTCCACTGTGAGGCTGTCCACCGGATTGTCCTTATGGGTGATGAATACGAAGCCGTCCAGAGCCACGGGGGTAATTTCAAAGGATACCCCCTCTTTTTTTGCAGACTCAAGCTCGTCTGCGGACGGCTCGG
>JAFLUI010000117.1 GCA_022508825.1 Oscillospiraceae bacterium | reverse complement strand
ACTTTGGATTCGGAAAACCATTATCCTGTGAGTACGTCAGAAGAATATTTTTCTGCGTTTGTATGCTCGAACTTTCCTGCTCCAAACCGTCATCTCTTGAAAGCCTTAAATACAGTGCGGTATAATAAGTTTTTGGTTGTTTCATAAAAATATTATCCTCCTTTAACTGAAACAACCGAGTAAATTGATTAATTCTATTATACATCGGTTGTTTCAGTTTTTCAATTGTTTTTAAGCAGTTTTTTTGATTTTTTTCTTAATTTCTTCTGTAATAATATTTTTAATTACAGTATCAGCTTTTTCTACTCCTATGTAATGAGGTACAATTACCACTTTTGCTTTTTTTGATTTGTTATTCTTTTTGTTCATTGATTAGCTCCTTTCATTTTTAAATTAATCTCCACGAATTTTTTCAATTAAGAACGGTATGACCATTCTCAAAAATACAAAGCCCACAAGAATAATCAATAATGTCAAAACTAAATTGATAGGAATAACCGTCTTTATCAGATCGCCCAGGAAAGATATTGCGCCCAGGTCTGCAAGTGCAACGGCAAGGAATGTTCTATCGAAAATCCACGACAGCTCTTCACTGTTATTCTTAATGAAAAGTTTTATATGGCAGTATGCCAAAAATCCGATAACCAGAATTGCCGCAATAATTATCAGAATAAGCAGAACGGTTATTGCCCACCAAACGATTTTTTCAGCGGTGGGATTTTCAATAAATCCCGAAAGTCCTGCCGCCTTTAAGACCAACCACTTTATACCGCCGAACACCGTAACGAAAAATTTCCCTATCGATTTTCCTGCGGTAATAAAATCATTTCGGACAGCATCATTCCGTATGATCGCAATAATGGTGATGAATATGGAATAGAGAAACGGTGCAAAGAAAAATAGCGTATCTACAATACCAACCAAATGATAAAGCTTTTCGGCAAAACGCTTCAAAAATGTTTTCCTCCCGATGATCTTCTCTACCCTTTGGTCAATTTCATGGTTGTACCCATTGACAAGACGGTAAAAGTATTCCCGACTTTCCTTTGCTGCCTTTTTATCATCCTCCATTTCTTCAATGGCTTTTTCGTATTTCTTACGGTCACAGCTATAACACTTGTCCTCGTATTTGATTTCCGGAGGTCTGCGCCGCAAGTCATTGATTTCCGACTGCAAGGATTTTATCCTGCTTTCAGCGTGAGTAACGGCTTCTTCGGATTTTTTCCTGTCGCTTTCGCTCTCGTTCAGCTGCGATCTCAGCTTCCCGATTTCGTCTGTCAAGCTCCTGCTGTCTTTGATCCGGCTGTGAAGCTCCTCTGCTTCTTCGTTCAATTGCTTGATTAATAAATTCTGATTGTATATCTTCATTTGCAAATCCAGGAACATCTCTCGTGTATTCACGGAGTTCTTTCCCTCCGCTGCAGTCGCTCCTGTCTGCATATTTACCAAGCTCATTTAAGATCGCTCCTTTCGTGTATTTTGCTCCCAGCTTCTCCCCTCGGATAGCTTTGGATTTTTGCGGATGCTTGTATGCGATGGTCTTTTCTGTGTTCCTTGTCAATGTCACGCCATACTGATTTAGAAACTTTTCAAACTCAGACAGACTTGAAACTGACGATAACGCTAAGTCTATAACCTCGGCAAGCTCCTGCTTCCAGCTTGTCCCTCCACGCAATATTATCTGCCGTTCTGCCTGACTTTGACGGACAGGCTCTTTCGTCTGCTTGCGAAAATCCACAACGGTCAGATCTTCACGCAAGGCGATTTCATTGGAATAGTCCTTTATTGCCGTGTACTGCTTCGGAGAGATCTGAAGCATTTTTCCGTCATCAAAATTTACGGCATTGACAACAATGTGAGAATGAACATGATCACGGTCATCGTGGGTAGCAATTACTATTTCACTGTGGGGGAAGAACTTCCTGCACAATTCCTCTGTAAGACTGTGCGCTCTTTCGGGAGAAATATTATCCTCCGGTGCAAAGGAATGAATGAAATGATAGTATTTCCTGCTGTTCGGGGACTGTGCCTTGTTCCATATCTTTGCGGTAGTGCGGAACTGCTCGCAATAGTCCTTGTTGTCATCAAGCATAATGGAAGAAACCACAGCCGCCTTATCGGGCTTTGTTATGTATGAAAGTGTGTTGCGGGGGGAGGTCTTGAAACCTCCCTTGCCGCCGCACTTTTTGTTTTCCGCTGCCTTGAAGATCGGCATATTACTTTCTCCCATTAAGATCGCAGACAAGCTGACAGACACTTTCATATGCCCTGTCGCATTTTTCGATTGTGCTGATAAAATTAAATGAGTATGTGCCTGTCTGATTGATTTTCTTTACAGCCTGATTAAGATTGTTGCCCTGTCTTTTCAGTTCCGCTGTGATCTCAGGCAGACCGTCCGGAACGATAATGGGCTTTTTACGGACAAGAGCCATGATAAAGTCGGAACGTCTTTTAGCTTTCGCCTTGTTCATCTTCTCGGAGAACTCGGTCAGCTCCTGCTGGGTCAGACGAACGATCATCTGCTTATTGCGTTTCCGTTTTTCTTTCATATATTACTCCTTTCTGCTGTGCCTGTGTTATACTTCCCACCCATTTATGCGGTGGGAAGACAGCTGTGCGTTCAGCACAGCTGTGGGGGCATTCGGGGGACTTCCCCCGAACGAGGTGCGGCTCTGTCCGCAGTCTGATGGCTCTTTTGGATAGCCATCAGACGTACCTCGCTTTCCGCTCCTGCGGAGCGGTACAGGATAGCCGAAATGGCTATCCTCTGCCGTCAGGCAGCGGTGCTTTTCGCCTGCGAAAAGCTGTAATTGTGCAGGCGTTTAGCCGGAACAATTACTATGCTTGTCCGCTGACAAGCTATGTGGCTGCTGTCGAAAGTGTTGGGATGTTGTACCGCTTTTTGCAGCAGCAGTATGATTTTGCAGGATGTCCGATACCGTATTTTTGTGTAAGGCTTCTGCCGAAAAAATTCGGTATCGCATTATGGCAAAAATCATACCTTTCCACCGCTAAGCAGTACAAAAACCGCCTTAATTGCCCACAAAATCGAAATCAATGTCCTCGGCAGAGGTATCGGAATTTTCCTGCTTTGGTATGGGACTTTCCGAAACAGTACCGCTGACTATTGGATTTGATATATCCGACAGTTTTGAGGTTATATACGCCGCCATAAAGCTGGTCATGAACTTTTCAACAGCTTTTCCCACAGCTTGTACGATACGGCTCACAAAGCTGTCCTCACGTTCCCGTGTTTCAAAGTAGGGATCGTCCTCCGATCTTTCAAGCCGTTTAAAGTATTCCACAACAGCGGCGGCAACTACATGGTTAATGGACTTGTGGGTTTTCCTGTCCATACCCCGAAGATAATTGTAGGCTTCACGGTAGGGGGACTTCTCGGTGTTAAATCTTAAATTCGTACTCCAAATCAATTATTTCTCCCTCCTAAAAGATTGCAGACAGATTTTTTCATAGCCCTTTGCCGCCGCACAAATATCCTCCACAAGAACAACATTGGAGAAATCCATTTCGGCAAAGTGTTTCATAATACTCACACCGCCGCCTGTTATGTAGAGCCGCATAAGCTCTGAATTGTACTCGTACTTTTCAAGAACGTCCAGTATTTTTTCTGCATAGATACCGATCTGCTCGGAAATGCAGTCAAGATATTTCTTGCCAATATTGGCTTTCCCGAAACGGATAACATTCTCGATAATGGTTTCGTCAATCCTTGTCCCGAAAGTATCAAGGACAGCGTTCTGCACCGCTATCATGCACTGGTTGACACCCAGCTTTTCGGTATAGCACTTGCTTTCAACAGGCTTACGATTGTTTATGTACATGACATTTACCGTACCGTTTCCAATGTCTGCTACCATATTAACGCCTGTCATTTCACCCAGCCTGTCGATCACCGCTGAATATCCCTGCGGATAAATACTGCACCCTACGATGTGGATACTGTACCTCTGCTTGTTGTAATAAAAAGTCACATCGGGATTTTTCATAAGGTATCTTCTGAAATCCTCACGCTGAGTTTTCACCCAGGTAAGGGGAAGCCCTGCGGCGATAAACACATCTGCTTCGGAAATGTGTTCTCTTGAAAGCTCCTTTGCTATTCCCATAAGAGTGGCAGCATAAAAGTCCTCGTCCTCGGTCTTGTCGGAAATGAAAGCCTTGTGTCCCTCACCGAAACGATAATACTTGCCGCCATAGTAAAGGGTATTTCCCTCAAAGGTGGGCTGGGACTCAAAAACCGATACCCCTGTTGGTGTTACTGTATTGGCGGTCTTGATGTTTCCATAGCCGTGGTCAATGCCGATTATCTTATAATTCTTCAAAACTTGCATTTTTTACCTCCATATGATATAATTTATCTGGAAGAAGATACTAATTCCGCGGTGATCGGTATCTCCTGCCTGTGATTTAAGTATATTATTTTTCGGAGAAACCAAACAGGACTAAAACAGGCTCAAAACAGGACTAAAATTTTGGACGGAGGTAAAAATAATGTATTTATGCGACTTTGCGGAGGTTTTCGGGATACTTTTAAGCTATGCGACAGGCTTGAAAAAGGATTCCCTGTACTCGGAGGTATTCCACTCTTACTATGAATTTAACAGCAAGGAGGACGTTCTGGACGAATACACCGCCAACAAGGTAAGAAACAGAAAGAAAGCTCTTGACCGTGAGGGACGGCAGTTTTACGCCGAAGCTGACAACTATACCGTTCTATATGATGATTTGCAGGAGCGTGTCCTGCCATATGTGTCGGACAAGTTCGGAATGTGCAGCGACATCAGGGACTTGATTATTGCTGACAGTATGAATGAAGCTGACAGGGACACCCTTTTGAAATTTTATCCGAACAATGAAGATGAGATATTAGACTTTCTCACTAAGGTAATAATCTTTTCCCTTAACCGTCCCACAAAGGCAGGAATAGAGTCACCGTTAATGTCGGAGCGTATCAATCTCTCCGCTGTGACAGGCTGTAAATATTTCTGCGGAAGAAAAAATGAGCTTCAAACATTATCCGGAATGCTTGAAGCTCACGATAAAATATTCATTTGCGGTGTTGGGGGTATCGGGAAAAGCGAATTTGTCAGGAAGTTCATCAAGGATCACAAGTCAGATTTTACAAACGTACTGTACCTTACATACTCCGAAAGTCTGAAAAACACCATTGCCGGTATCAGCTTTAAGGGTGACGATCCGAAGGAAAAAATTGATGTTCTGTATGCAAACCACATGAATTATCTGCGTGTGATGAAAAACGACACGCTGATCGTAATTGACAACTTTGATATTTTCCCATATGACGATGATAATTATGATGACATTACAGACCTGAACTGCAAGGTCATATTCACCACACGGAGCAATCTCAATGATGACTTTGACTTTATACTGTTGGAAGACATTGACAAGGCTTCTCTCTTTGAGATCGCTGAAAAGCTGGATGTTACCGATATTGACAGGGAAACTCTGGACAACATCTTTGAAGCCCTGCACAAACATACTCTTGCCTGTGAACTGATTTTGCGGCTGTTAAAGAGAAGCTCCCTCACGCCGGATGAACTGCTTGAAAAAATCCGGAGCGAACACGTTGACCTCAGTGTTTCCGACAAGATACGAAAGGACAAGTCTGCTACATACTATGAGCATATACATCAGCTTTTCAGACTTTTCGCTCTGACGGATGAACAAAAGGATATTATGCGGCTGCTTGCTCTTATTCCCATTATGGGAATTGATGACGCATACTTTAATAAGCTCACTAAAATGCCAAATATGAATGTAATCAACGGACTTGATGAAATCGGTTTGGTGACTTATTCCGAACATCTGATAACCGTTCACCCATTGATCGGGGAAGCTGCCGCCGCTGATTTAGTTTCCGATATGATAAGTTCACGACAATTCATAGAAAACCTTAATATGGAGTTCCAATTTCATATTGAGGATAAGATGAACGAATTACGGCAGGTGACTATTCTGGAGATCGCTGACCGCATTGTTGAGTTTACCCAAAAGAACGATATTGAATTTTATTTCCGCTTCCTTATTGACGCTTGTCCCTATGCAGAAACCTTTGAGGACAAGGTGCGGATGAAACACTACATTTCAGAAATGGAAAAGTATCTTAAAGACATTAAGGATCAGCTTTCTAAGGCGGTTTACTATATGTGCAAAGCTGCTTATGCCCAGATTTCCCGTGAGGATACCGCTTCCGCTATTGAGTTTACCAGAACGGCACAAAAGCTCGTTCCCGATGTTCTTTCGGGGGATAAGGAGTATTCCCAGCGTGAAGTTGCCATATACTACAATATTTGCAACAATCTCTGTACATTTTATTGTTTGAACAATGAGGAAAACAATGCAAAGATATATCTTGACAAGGCTCGTCAGGTCTGTGAAAAGTTCAAAACACCTATTTTTGAATTTCCTATGTTGGTGAATAATCTGTACAGGCTGGGTGGGGATGAACGGAAGATGTTGACGGATAAATCTTGATAATATTTGCACAATTATCTTTTGCCCAAATTGTACAAAACGCTGAAAATTTAAAAAATTTTTCTTTTTTTGTAGTGATTGGGCTTTTAAAATCGTTTTTATATTATGAAAGGGCAAAAAAGCAGAGTAAGGATGTGATAAAATGTTATCCGCTTGCATGGCGTTGATTGATGAGCCAAGCGACAAGGAAAAGTTTGAAGAAATATACAGCAGTTATAAGGACATGATGTACGAAACGGCTGTATCTGTCATAAAGGACGAAACGGAAGCAGAGGACATTGTACAGGACAGCTTCTTGAAGATCGCAAAAAATATTTCTAAGTTTTCCGAAGCTGTTTCAAGCAAAACTGCTTCCTTTATCCTTATTATTGTAAGAAATACTGCCTATGACTATTTGCGTAAGGGAAAGCATATAGAAACTATCCCATATGATGATAATATAAATACCTCCGATGAAATTTTTATGCCCGAATTTGAAAAGGTGCTTTCAGACAGCGGAATGGGTAATGTTATGGATATGATCTCCGATATAGATAAAGTTTACAGTGATGTGCTAAAGCTAAAGTACATCTACGGCTGTACTAATTCTGAGATCGGACAGCTTTTTGACATATCGCTTAAAAATGTGGAAATGCGAATTTACAGAGCCAAGCTGATGTTAAAAGAAAAAATGGAGGGAAACGGTTATGCAGTTGAGTAAACAAGCAAATGAACGTTTATGGGATGCGCTTATCAAAGAAGCATTGATACAGGATTGCTACAATGAACTTGCTGAACTGGAAAAGACGGTCAAACCTCACACTTTTTCGGAGCGGTTTGAAAAGAACATAGCCAAGATGAAACGTAAGGTATTCGGAAAGGAACGTCTTAAAGCAGCAGGCGTTATAATAAGGAATGTTGCGGCTGTTGTTATGATCGTTATTGGATTGACATTTGGTGTCCTGCTTACCCAGCCGGAAGTCTATGCAGCAGTTGAAAATGTAATAAAGTCTGTTTTTGATAATCATGACGAATATGAATTTTCTGGAAGTGACCTCACTTTAGAAACTTTCAATTCAGAAATGAGATTTAGATATATTCCTGACGGTTATTACTTGTCTACTGGAAATTACTCTCCGGCATATGTTAAATTGATATATACTAATGAACATGAAGAAATAATATTAGAATATGCTATTGCTAAAGGACTAAGTTTCTCTTTGGATAATGAACATAATTCTTATGAAACACTTTACATCAATAATATAGAGTATCATTACTATGAAAGTTTTGATGATGATTTTTATAATTCT
>JAFLUI010000116.1 GCA_022508825.1 Oscillospiraceae bacterium | reverse complement strand
AAAGGGGTCTGGGGAAGAACCTTTCTTCAGAAAGGTTTTCCCCAGTAAGAGTACAGAGTTAATGCACTAAAAAATAATTTAACACACATCAGCCCTGCTTTTTTTGCTGAATATGTGCAGTGACCATTGAAAGGAGGGTGTCTGGGACAAGTCTTGAGGCGACCACGCCCGCTTTCATTGAAGCAGTGGGGATTATCAGCGGCTTGCGGGCAAGCATCCCGTTTACTGCGCACTCGGCGGCATAGGTGCTGGATATCCCCTTTAACGCGAACCTGACTCCTGCGGTCTTGTTGAAATTGGTGTCCACGGGTCCGGGACAGAAGACTCCGATATAGACATGGCTTCCATCCAGACGGAGCTCCTCGTGTATGGCTTCGGTAAGACGCACAATGTAGTTTTTTGTAGAGTAGTATGCAGACATGAACGGTCCCGGCATAAATCCTGCCGAGGATGCTACATTTAAAATATACCCCTTATCCCGCTTTACAAAGTCCTGCAGGAACAGCTTTGTGAGGATATGCACTGCGGTTATGTTTACATCGATCATTTCAAGCTCACGTTCAAGGTCGGTGCCGCAGAACTTGCCGTAAAGTCCGAAGCCTGCGTTGTTTATAAGGATATCCACGTTATACTTGGACGCCTCCTCATAAAGACGGATACACTCCTCACGGTAGGAGATATCTGCGGTTATTATCTTGACCCGTCTCCGTCCCAGCTCCATCCGCAGCTCTTCAAGCCTTTCGGTGTTTCTGCCTGTGATGATAAGTCTCATGCCAAGATTTGCAAGGATACGGGCAATATCTCGTCCGATACCCGAACTTGCGCCGGTAATCAATGCGGTCATATTATTGATCCTTTCTCTTTTTCTTCATTTCCTTTGCCTGAGCCTTGTAACATTCAAACGCTGCTGCTTTTTCATCTTCACTTACGGGCTTTCCTCCGTAGCATAATGCTGTGAACGGTTCTGTAACAGGATCAAGAGGGATACCCGTATTCGTTATGGTAGCCTCGGCTGTTTCCTCTGCTGTAAGAGGGAGGGGGTCGATCTCATATCTTGCTCCCAGAGCCTTCAGGTGGCGGAGGTAAATGAGTCTGACTGCCTTATCATTATCTTTTGAAGCGGATATCCGCGTTCTGAATAATGCTTCGGCGATCTTCGGTGTCAGGATGAACATCAGCAGGAATATTCCGATAACGAAAACAGCGATCACTGCGGTGAAAACAAATACAAGATAGCTGTCTGCGTCGTTGCCGTCTCCTGTGGTGCTGCTGTTTCCGCTGTTATCGGCAATTGTGGGCTCAAAGCGCATCCATCCTGCTCCGGGAATAAATACCTCCGGGTATGCATGGGCGTTTTCTGTATAAATGTAGTATATCCCCGGCTGAGGCGTCTCACCTTGATCGGGAACAAAACCTTCCGCATATCTGACGTTCAGACCTGCTGCTCTGGCAAGCAGAGTATATGCTGTTGCAAAGTCGGAACAGATACCCGTCTTGCTTTCAAATATGAAAAATTCGGGGGTATCCTCTGTTCCGTCAGGGACCTCATAACCGAGATCATATATAAATCCGTTATTGTGGAAGTACTGTTCAATAGCCTGTGCCTTCTGGTAGTCATATTCCAGACCCTCTGTAAGACTGTCAGCCAGGGACTGTATTTCAGGGGATACCTCTGTTGCAGCAGATCTGCGATATTCTTCTGCTTTAAGATACTCCGAGTAAAAAGCGTCTGCGGCGCTGTATGCATCATCAGTATTCTGTACTACATCGCGGAGAAAATCTCTGTACTCATCCATAGTAATATCGCAGAGACCTCTGCCAATAAGACTGAAGGAAAAAACATCCTCACTGTAGTATCGTACAATATACTCCGCGCTTGGCGGCAGATGACGAAGGTTTGTAAAGACCTCTCCCTTGTCAGAACGTGCTGTATAGGAAGCGTTTGTACTGCTGACATTGGCATTTTTTATTCTCAGAGGTGCAAGGACATAAACGGCGGGAAAATCTCTTGGATAAATGACGCTGTATGTCTCCATGTCCTGAACGCTGTCAAACGTTTTTGCAAACGGATACTTTTCATACAGTGAAGGGTCATTTGCTGCCGCCTGTGAGACATCTTCTGCAAGCATTTCGTAATTCAGGAGGCTTGCTTTATCTTCCCAGTTCTTGCTTCCGTCCATGCTGACTGTGGATTCCCATCGTCCTTCTTCTTTGTTATATGTATCAAAGACCTGAGCTTTCATATATGTAGGTTCAGCCGTGCTTACGATATACAGCAGCTTGCTTTCATTTCTGAGCAGGTCCTCAGCAGTCCCCGAATACTTGTTATAGTCGCCCTGATATGTTGTTTCACCGCTGCCTCCGAACTGGAACACATTGGTGAATACTTCAAATTTTTCATAGAATGGTGTTTCCTCCGGTTTTGGGATGAGCATTGCCAGCAGCACTGCAGCAACAGCAAAATCGCCGTATACTACCAAAGTCGGGCTTACTGACTTTTTGGCGTTCTTCAGCAGTTCCTTTCTGCTGTAAAAGACAAACAGGAACAAATTAAGTGCCGAAGCTGCCACAATGTAAAATACAGGAGGATTTGTTGCTGTCTTGACGGCAAGGGCAAACGGTATGAGACTTATCAGTCCGACAGCTGCGGAACGATAGATGACCTGAGTGAAATAAAACACAGTGGAGGCAAAAAAGAATCCCAGCATTATAATTAAAAGCAGCGCAAAGGAAGGTCTGGTCTTTACAGCCTCTGCTGCGGAAAAAAACCACTGCACGAAGCCAAAAACATCTTCTCTGCTGCTTATAAGAAGATTCGGGACAAAACCAAGTACAATAAGTATGGCTGTGTAGATAAGACCTCCGAATCTGATCTTTCTGAGCTTGCTGAAAAGCGCAAAAAGGGCAGCCGTCCAGACTGCAGCGACAGCAGTATAGATATCAAAATAATTATCCGTGTAAATGTTAAGCGCCGCCGATATAATAATAACACATAAAAGAAAAGGCATAATGATCTCATTGGAACGGCGGACGGCTTCTTTGAATTTATCTGTTAAAGTCATACAGACCATGCTCCCTGAGGGAGCAGCACTCCTTTCGCAGCGTTATGTGAGGTTTTGCGTTATTTCTTTTTACGGGATATCATTACAAGGACTGTTGCAAGCACGGCGATCACCATTGCCATGACTACTATGACGATGACTACTCCTATGCTGAGCCCTCCCGAGGACTGCGGCTGTACATCTGCAGAGACCGGCTCTGCAGCAGGGGAGGGGTCCGGTTCGGATGCATCTTCGGCGCCAACTGTTGTTTCGGTATGTATTTCTGCGGTCATACCGGCCTCATCCTCTGGGTAGGAGTCGCCGATCTCCTTCGGCACCTCTGCCGTAAGAGTGTATTCTCCGGTAAGGTCAGCGGATAGGGTCATGTTCTGCTGGAGCCAGCTCTGATAGCTGTCCTCGGAGTCCTCGTAGCAGTGTATTGACGCGCTGACGTTGCGGAAAACGTCTCCTCCGAGAGAGGGAGCCTCTGTGCCGTAGGCGTAGATGTCCTTAAGGTTATTGCAGTCGGCGAAGACGCTTCCGCCGATCTTTTTAACATTGGGTCCTATAGAAATTTTTTCAAAACCGCATTTGCTGAATGTGTTGGGATATATCTCTGTGACGCCGCCCGGGATAACAAATTCGGTAATAGCTTTGCAGTCCTGAAAAGCTCCCTCGCCGATATATACTACCGCTTCCGAGATGGGAAAGTTTTCAAGAGTCTCACAGTAAGCAAAGGCGTAGTCGTCGATCTTTGTGACGGTGGCGGGCATTGTCACCTTTGTGAGCTTGCGGTTCCCCGAGAATGCATTGCTGCCGATCTCAGAGGTGTTTTTCGGCAGAGAAATAAAGGAAAGCTGATTTCGGGAGGGGAGGGCGTTTTCGGGAATGAAGCCTCCCTCCGTTTCTGTTCCTGCAAGCTCCAGGATCTCCAGATTTGGTATGGCTGTAAGAGCGGAGTAGTCCTGAGCGTTAAGGGTGCCTGACAGCACCGCAACGTTTATTATAAAGTTATAGTCTGTTCCGTCGGCGGCTTCGCTGATGGCTTCGGCAAGCCTGCCTGTTTCAAAGCTTTTTACTACAAGGTTGGCGGGATCTGTCTCAGCACTTACTCTGGAAGCCATCGGCAGTATTATGATACCCAGAAACAGAGCCACAGCTAAAGCAACGATCAGTATCCTGACAGCCAGGCTTTTTCTTTTGGGCTTTGGTGCCTGATATGTATTCTTATTTTTCTTTGCCATAGTTATTCTCCTTTTGTATCGGTATCGGCTCCGGCATTGGCTGCGGTATCTTCGCTGCTGCCGTTCCCGTTATTTTCGTTCTTTGCATCATTGTTTACGCTGTTTCCCGCATTGTTATCGCGTCCTAAGGAAAATCTTCCTGCTATCTGTATATCTTGTGGAGTAAAAAGAAGGACATCGGTAGTAAGCGGATTTCTGGCTTTCCGGTATTCGTCGATGATGATGGTCCCAAGACCCTCCAGAATATCGTTGGTTATATTTTTGAGGATAAGCAGGCTTTCTCTTGACGGAGCCACTACAAGAAATTTTGCGCCAAGACGCTCATATACCGCCGAACGGAAATCGTTGCAAAGTATAAGCGAGCTGCAGAACGCAGAGTAGGGTATTTTGAAATACAGGGCTTGTATATCGCCGGAAAGAGTCTCCTCGCCGAACTCTGCTTTGGACAGCATTTTGCACATATTGCTGTCCGCCACGGAGAACACTACCTCACGGGGAACTCCCCAGCGTTTGAGCAGGCTTTCGTCCAGATTGTGTATAGTCTCGTCATTGGAGGTATACACTACCACCTTTTTCAGACCATCCACAAAATCTGCGCTTATCATTTCGCCGGTGATCTCCTGATCTCTCATTATCATAAGACGCAGAAATTCCTGTCCGTTGGTAAATGACACCATTCTGCCTTCAGTCCGGAAATCCTGCTCCAGCTGATTTACGAGCCGTTCCAGTATCTCTTCGCTGTGAGTTTTGTCATAAAGACGCTTTGCCTCGCCTATATCGATCATAAATGAATCTGTTCCGTTTGAGACCTGATATACGCTGTCACCTTCCTTTGCGGCTACGTAAAAGTCCTGTCGTTTCAGAGCGTTTTTGAAATCGTTTTCAAACCTGTTTTTTCCAAACAGCTCCCCCAGCTTTTCCGCAAGCTTCACAGCCGTGCCTCCCTTATGCTATAATTTTCAACATTTAAGATAATTATAGCACATTTTGATAAATTTGTACAGTCATTTTAAATATTCTCTGCAGAAATTTTATGGCAGATATATCTATGCTTTACAGGGGTCGGAAAGGGTGTCCCAAGAAAATTTATGAAAAAGTGCTTGAAATTTTGTGCAATTTGTTGTATAATATTTTACAGCTTTATTTTGTTGTTTTCGGAGGAGGACTATCATATGATCTCAGTAGGTTTTATCGGCGCAGGAAATATGGGCTTTGCCATAATAAAGGGTATCGCAGACAGCAGTCTCAGCAACGCTCTGGGGGATATTTCCCTTTACGCTTACGATATCAAAAGCGAGGCGCTGGGACGTCTTAAGCAATTCGGAGTAAATATCTGCAAGGACGAAGATGAGCTTATAAAAAAATGCGACCATATTTTTCTGGCGGTGAAGCCCCAGCAGCTGGAGGAGCTCCTTGACAAGACGGGGAAGAGCTTTACCGCTGACAAGGTCATTATTTCCATATGCGCGGGCATCACTGCAGAGTATATCTGCTCAAAGACTCTGGCGGATGCAAAGGTGATCCTTGCCATGCCCAATACTCCGCTGCTTCTTGGGGAGGGCGCTGTTGCTATTTCAAGAAATGACAAGGTATCCGATGAGGAGTTCGATTTCGTGGAAAATATTTTCGCCTCCTGCGGCATAGCTGAGGTAGTCCCTCAGGACAAAATGAAGGAGATAATCGCCATAAACGGAAGCAGTCCTGCGTTTATCTATCTTTTCGCAAAAGCATTCGTGGACTATGCTGCATCCGAGGGGATAGAGGAAAGCACTGCAAAGGAGCTGTTTGCTCAGTCTCTTATCGGTTCGGCGAAAATGATAACAGATTCAGGGTATACTATTGAGGAGCTTATCAAAATGGTCTCAAGTCCCGGAGGAACTACTCTGGCAGGACTTCAGGAGCTCCATGAAGGTAAAATGACGGATATCGTCAGAAAAGCCTGCGAAAGCTGTACCAGACGGGCTTACGAGCTGTCGAAATAACTTTTCTGTTCTATACTAAGGGTCGTCCGCATAGACTGTTAAAAAAAGTAAAGGACGGTTCATATGACGGACAGCAAAACCTATGGAAGAAAAAGGGACAGGCTTCTTATGCTGCTTGCGGGACTGTATTTTTTCGGCACGGCGGTGGGGACTTTCCTGTACTGCACACTGGATGACGAAAAGATAAAGATACTGGACAGTATTTCGGGAAGCTTTGTGACAGGAAGGCTTCACAATACCTTCTGGCAGACGCTGGTGAACTCCTTTTCGGGAGGGTTCATTCTGCTGGTGGTATGCTTTCTCATGGGCTTCTGTGCTGCGGCTCAGCCTGCGGAGATGCTGATACCATTTTTCAGAGGTATCGGCACGGGAGCTTCCATAGCGGGATTTTACAGCGGATACGGCGTCAAAGGAGCAGGCGCGGCAGCGGTGCTGATAGTTCCAAGCGCGGTGGCTGCGGCGTTTGTAATGATAATTGCTGCGAGGGAAGCGTTTTATTTTTCGGGAAGCCTGTATGCGGCGGCTTTCGGGAAAAAGTCCACAGGGGACTCCCTTGATGTAAGGCTGTATTTCACAAAGTTTGTGATCCTGTGTACAATGCTTGCGGCGGCGTCCGCAGTGGACAGCCTTATCACCTTTGCAACAGCCCGGTTCTGGACGGAGCTGCTGGGAATATAAAAATATGGGGAATAATAAAACAAAGGAGATGCTTTTATTTGGCACTGTTTGGCAAATACGACTACAATAAGGCGGGAAAGGGAATCGCGAAAAACGCTCCTAAGAAAAAGACCTTTTTTGCCTTTCTGGAGCTATATTTCAGATATGCATGGAGACTTATGAAGCTGAATGTGGTAACATTTATTTTCTGTATCCCCATCGTGACTATAGGTCCTGCTCTTGCAGGAATGACAAAGGTGCTTCGGAATTATACTCTGGATAAAAGCGCATTTATTTTCCATGAATTCTGGAAGGGCTTTTCAAATAACTGGAAGCAGTCACTGCCTGTGGGTCTTCTGGACATCCTGTTTGCGGTTTCGGCAGTAACGGCATTTCAGGTATATCCAAAAATGGGGGAGCAGGCTGTGGCTGCAGGCGGGAGCAGCACTCCCTATACAATACTGTGTGTCATCTCCATCAGCTTTGCTCTTACGCTTCTCATGATGAACTTTTATATCATGCCGATGATCGTGGCAACTGACCTGTCCTTGAAAAATATAATAAAGAACGGATTTTTCCTGACCTGTGTGTGTCTTAAGAAAAATGTTTTTACACTGCTCATTATTGCACTTATAACTGCATTCATGATAATTGCGCCTGATATGGCTATGCTTCTTGTGCCTTTCTGGGCTATAAGCTTTATGGGATTTGTCATTATGTACAACTCCTATCCCCAGATACAGAAATATGTTATCAACCCGTATTATGAGGAGCGGGGAATGGACAATCCCGAATATGACTACCTTAAGCCTCTTGCCATTGAGGACAGCATTTTTACCGACCGCGGAGGAGAGGAAGCTCCTATCGATGGCAAAAAGAAGAAAAAAGGAAAAATTATTTCATAAA
>JAFLUI010000115.1 GCA_022508825.1 Oscillospiraceae bacterium | reverse complement strand
ATATCCACTCCCTTGGGACAGGGCATACAGTATCTGCAGCCTGTACAGCCTACCTTTTCACGTTCACGGATGATCTGCCTGATCTGCTCAACGATCTTGAAGTCTTCTTCTGTAAAATGTCCCGGCTCTGCCTCAGATGCAATGCGGATATTCTCCTTCACCATTTCCTCGCTGTTCATGCCGGAAAGTACACAGGTGACCTCGGGCTGATCCCACAGCCAGCGGAGTCCAAGCTCGGCGGCGGTGTATCCTTTGCTGTCAGCTGCAAGAGCCTCCTTTGCTTTATCGGGCAGGTTCACCAGCTTGCCTCCTCTGAGAGGCTCCATGATAATGACGGGGATACCCTTTTCCGCTGCTGCTTTCAGACCCTTTCTTCCTGCCTGGGAGTGCTCGTCCAGATAGTTATACTGTATCTGGCAGAAGTCCCAGTCGTAGGCGTCAAGGATCTTCAGGAACATTTCCGTTTCGCCGTGGTAGGAAAATCCGATATTGCGGACACGCCCTTCTTCCTTCTGCTTTTTTATCCAGTCCTCGATACCAAGAGACTTGAGATTCTCCCACTCAGCGATATCGGTAAACATATGCATAAGATAGTAGTCCACATAGTCTGTGCGGAGACGGGAAAGCTCCTCGTTGAAGGTCTTGTCAATTGCTCCTGCAGAGCGGGTCATATACTGGGGGAGCTTGGTGGCTATGTACACCTTGTCACGGCATTTGTTTTCATCAAGTATGCGTCCGAGACAGGCTTCGCTGCCGGGGTACAGGTAGGCGGTGTCAAAATAATTGACGCCGTTTTCTATGGCAAGCAGGACTTCCTTTTCAGCCTTTTCGTAGTCGATGCCGCTGCCTTTTTTGGTGAATCTCATGCAGCCGTAGCCAAGCTGGGAGATCTGTTTTCCGTATTTGTCCGTTCTGTATTTCATTATAGTAGCTCCTTTTATCAACACACGATTTAATTGTACTATTCAGATATACATATTAATCGGAGAAAACCTGTACCCAGTAATACTTGCCGCCTGATTTAACGCAGCCTACTCCTATTTTGGTATAGCTGCTGTTCAGTATGTTTGATTTATGTCCCGGGGAGTTCATCCAGCTGTTCATTACTTCTTTGGAGTTTTTCTGTCCTGCGGCAATATTTTCAGCGGCGGCCATATTTACGACTCCTGCTTCATCAAAAGCTGTAAAACAGCTTGAACCGTCCGGTCTTGTGTGGGAGAATTTTTGGGTAAGCTCATTTGCTCTCATTTGTGCTATTTCATTAAGAGTATCATCGGAAATAAGCTCGGACCTGCCTGCATTTTTTCTTTCCTTATTAACAAGCTCTATTACCTCGTCGGTCATGCTTGATGATTTGGATTCCTTGGAGCTGTCCGGGTCTGTTACATTTACGGTGATGACCTCTGCTGTGGACTCCGAATATCCCTTTGCGCATACATTGATATCGCAGGTACCTGCGGAATTTCCTTTAACAGTAAGCTTGATCTTGTCTCCGTCCCATTTTCCCCATGCTATTGAGCATACACTCTTATCACTTCTGCTTACTGCGATATCCTTTGAACCTTTTACAGTAAAAGTTATGGTCTTTGAGCCGCCCTTGTCGATCTCAATTGCGCCGCTGCTTGCTGTGATAAAGGACTGCTTTACGGTGATCCTGCATTTCAGAGTCTTGCCGTCTGTTTTTGCATAAATATAGGTCGAGCCTGTTTTTTTGCCGGATATCTTTGCAGTGCTGCCCTTCGACGATTTTATCGCTGCGACAGTGCTGTCTGCGGACGACCATTTTACATCGCCTGAATTTCCGCTGACCTTGACAGTCACCGTATATCCTATAGGCAGATCCACGCTTGAAGCGTTAAGCTTGGGAGATGCTGCCGAAACAGAGACTGTCATAAGCGACAGTGTCATGACCAGAACTATGAAAACGCTAAGTATTTTTTTCATTTTGAGCTCCTCCGGAAATTAAGATAGAATCTTTACTGTCTGTCAGTGTTATCAGTCTGTGAAGACCTGTACCCAGTAGTACATACCGCCGTATTTATAGCAGCCTACGCCGATTTTGCCGAAGTTATCGCTCAATATGTTTGCTCTGTGTCCCGGAGAGTTCATCCAGTCATCCATTACCTCTTCCGCACTGCGCTGACCTGCGGCAATGTTTTCGCCTGCTGCTGAATATGTGATATTTGTAAAAGCGGTAAAGCATACTGTGCCGTCCGGTCTTGTATGATCAAATAATCTTGTGATCTCTTCTGCTCTTAATGCTGCTATTTCATTAAGTCTGCCGTTGGAAGCAAGCGCGGACAAGCCTGCACTTCTGCGTTCAGCATTTACAAGATCTACCACCTGATCTATCATACTCTGGGATGAAGAATCGGTGCTTGCGTAATCATTTGAGTTATCAGAGCCCGTGTCGTTATTACTGTTGTTGTCGGTATAATAAAAATTATTATTATCAACATCGAAGCCGAAGCCGAAGCTGATTTCATAGCTGTTATCGGAGCTGCTGTTGCTTCCGGAGTTATTGTTTTTTTTCGGCTCAACTGCCCTTACGGTGATGACAGCTGTTGTGGATTTTGAATATCCCTTTGCATAGATCTTTATGCTGCTGACGCCTTCAGCCTTGCTTTTAACAGTAAGCTTTGCTTTGTTTCCGTTCCATTTCCCCAGTGAAACGGAGCATACGTCTTTATTGCTGTTGGTGATGGTAAGATCCTTGGAGCCCTTTGCTGTAATTGTTACAGTACCTGATTTTCCGGGTTCCAGCTCCACCAGTGACTGGCTTGCTGTAATAAAGGATTTCTTTACAGTGACTTTGCATTTAAGTGTTTTGCCGCCTGTTTTGGCGTAAATGTAAGTCTGACCGGTTTTTTTTGCGGATATCTTTGCAGAAGCTCCATCCGTAGATTTTATCGCTGCGACAGTGCTGTCTGCAGACGACCATTTTACGGTGCCCTTGCTGCCGGACACTTTAAGTGTTGTGGAATATCCTATAGGGAGACTCACATTTGATGTGTTAAGCTTGAGGGTTGCTGCCGAGACAGAGACTGTCATAAGCGATAATGTCATGATAAAAACCAGTAACACGCTGAGAATTTTTTTCATTTTAACTCCTCCAAAAATTAAGATACAGCACCTGCTGTCTTATAGTTAGTATTTTAGCATAATGTACCTTTTTTGTCAATAGCCCATAATGTCTCTGATCTTTTCTGTAAGCTTTTCAGCTGCTTTGCGGTGGGTGACTGCATTCGGGTGATTTTCCGAGCCGAAGCCGTCCTCAGGGGTCTGAACGTCAAATTCAAGGGCGTGGATGAGGCTGTCGCCCATATCCCTGACGGCGCTTTCTATGACAGGGAAAAGCTCTCCTCTCATCATTCCGAGGGTACATATTATCACCGATTCCGGATTTTTGTCCCTGATGTTTTTCAGAAAGTCCGTATACGCTTTTTTGAACCCCTCCAGACGTTCGGGGATATCCTTTGTGAAGCTGACGTCGTTGGTTCCCAGATTTATTACTATCACGTCCGGGACAAAGCTTCCGAAGTCCCATTCTATATGGTTTTCTATCCCGATGACACCCTCTATGCCGATATCGGTATAGTCGTAAAGCATGGGCATGATCCAACCGTCGTTAGGCTTTTCGGCGTTTTCGTCTTTGCAGTCGCTGGAATATACTCCGATAGTGCTCCATGAGATAAGGTGGAAGTCCGCTCCAAGACTGCGGGCGGTCAGGGCGGCATAGTTTATATAAGGATTCTCCGTTTCGGTGCGGAAGTGCTCCTCGCCGCTTTTGCCCTCTATGCCGAAGCCGCAGGTTATGCTGTCACCGATGAACTCCATGCGGCGGGACAGGGGAGCGGTGGGAGAAATCTCACCATCGGCTGAGATGCCTGCAATGCCGATCTTGTCAAATGCCGCTTCCGAAAGCTTCATAATGCGAATTTTAACGGTTTCCGTCCGGTCGCTTTTATAGATGGGATAGCTGTTTGTACCTGCGTCTATGGGAAAACTCCGACGGGGCTCCGGTTCATCGTTCACGAATACGGCGAGATATCCCTGAAAGATCACTTTCCACGGCTCGTCAAGGACCCAGTCCGTCCATATCTCGGCGGTGACCTCGGTGCCAGTGAATTCGAATTCCACGGAAGCGCAGCTCCAGCTAAGATAGCGTATGCCGTCCCTGAAAAGGCTTCTTCCTATGGGGCGGACGTGTTTTTCATCAGCGGGATAGGTTTTCATGTGTATCAGTCCTTTCTCAGAGCTTGTCAAGATCTACGTCAATATAATCGTAAAATATTTTATAGATCTCAGGATAGTCCTTTTTGGTACGAACGGGCTTCAGGTTAAGGTCGGTGAAGCAGTGGGAGGTCTCTCCCGTCGCAAGAAGTGTGCCGTCCGCTTTGTTCAGGACGCGGTAGGTGACCTTCAGCTTCAAGCCGTTGAACTCCGATATCTTCGGGATGACGACGACTCTGTCCTCGTAGCGGGCGGGTACCTTATACTGGCAGGAGGCTCCCAGGACCACGATCATGACCCCTGTTTCCTCCATTTTTTTGTAGGAAAATCCTGCCTTTTCCAGAAAATCCACTCTGGCGTCCTCAAACCACCTGATATAATTGGAGTGGTGGACGATGCCCATCTGGTCTGTTTCATAGTAGCTTACACGGTGCTCGTACAGGTCTATCTTATCCATATTTTTCCTCTTCTCTTGCAGAAATGGCGGCAAAAGCCATATTTATCATACCATATTTGCCGTATATTTTCAAGAAAATATATGTATAATTTATCGTTATTCCAATATTTTTTAAAAAATCCTTTTTAAACAGTTGACTTTTTTAAAAAAATGTATTATTATATTAATAACTGATTTTATCTTAGTACAAAGGAATGATAGAAAAATGAAAAAATTTCTTTCGCTTATACTTGCTGCAGTTATGATCACAGCTTGCTTTACAGCTTGTAATAAAGAAGAAGGGGGAGAGGTTTCCGAAAGCTCTTACAATGGTATTCTGACCAAGGTCAAGCTGGGTATGCCCCTTTCAAAGATCGTATCGCTCCAGCCGGACAATGTAAATCTGTATTATGAGTCTGACACCACTATATGGAGTGTAAATACCGATACGGAGCTTATGGAGATCACTTCTCTTATTCCTGCGGACAAGGAGCAGCATTTCTATGTTGAGGATTCCATAATAACCTACAACTTCCGTACAGTAAAGGGTGATGAGGAGATCTACCTCAACGACTATATTTCCGAGGTACAGTGCCGTCTTGAAAGAAAGACTGCCGAGGAATATTTTTACGCCAAAACTGATGAGCTTGCTGCAAAGCACAAGGTTGAGCCTATCAGCGTTAAGACCGGTACCGAAGGTATTGATCTGGATGTTACATATATGCAGAAATTTGATTACCCGTCCTATACCTTTATATTTACTATGAAGGAGACATATGATACCATTGAAGGCGTGGACGGATATTATGGTTCATACTTCTCAATGGAAGTAAAGGAGAAGGAAGTCAAGACAGAGGTTCCTATTGACGAAACAAAATAACTTTTATATTTCAAATGCTGTGAAGTGAATAAGTAATCGCTTGGTACTTTCAGTTAAGAGAGCCTTTGGTCGGTGCGAAAAGGCGAAAGCAGGCGGTGAATTACATCATGGAGCTTGTATCCTGAAATCGGGGTGGAGGCAGCCGGGGCGAGGAAGCAATTCGTATGAGAAATCGTCCGGAGGCTGCAGACAGTCCGCCAATAGTAGGGATATGCGGGTGCGCCCGTTAAAGCGTTTCAAGGTCGGCAGGGTATTCCTGTCCGATAAATTGAGGTGGTACCGCGGTTATTTCGCCCTCTGCTTTTTGCAGGGGGCTTTTTACTTTGAGGATGACTTTATGGAGACTATCCCTGCAAAAACTATACTTCAGAAGAACAAAAGCACCGACTGGTTCGGCAGTGAATACAACATCAACCTGTACAGGGGATGTTCCCACGGCTGCATATACTGTGACAGCAGAAGCGATTGTTATCAGGTGGAGAATTTTGAAAACATCCGTGTAAAGGAAAATTGTTTACAGATACTAAGAGACGAGCTCCGCCGGAAAATACGGTCTGGTATCATAGGCACAGGATCGATGTCCGACCCATACAATCCATTCGAGGAGACAGAGCTTGTTACAAGGCACTCCTTTGAGCTTATAGACGCTTTCGGGTTCGGGGCGGCTGTCCTTACCAAGAGTCCGCTTATCCGTCGGGACATTGACATCTTTCAGAGCATAGCGGAACACTCTCCCATGCTGTGTCAGGTGACGGTCACTGCAGCGGAGGACGGGCTCTCCGGGCTCATAGAGCCGGGGGTGAGTCCCACTTCGGAGCGTCTGGAAGTTCTTGCGGAGATGTCCGAAAGCGGTCTGTTTACGGGAGTCGTTATGACACCGCTGCTGCCGTTCATCGAGGACACTGAGGAAAACGTGCTGAAAATAGTCCGTCTTGCAAAGGAAGCAGGGGCAAGGTCGGTGTATCCAATGTTCGGACTCACTATGCGGGACGGTCAGCGGGAGTTTTTCTATCGCAGATTGGAGGAGATTTTTCCGGGGGAGGGTCTTGCGGAAAAATACCGTCATACCTACGGCAGCAGATACGTCTGTATGTCGCCGCATGAGAAACGTCTGTGGAAAGCCTTTACAGCCGAATGCGACCGTCTGGGGCTTATTTACGACATGAAAGGCATTATCTCTGCTTACAAGCTTGGATATGAGGGAGAACAGCTTTCGTTTTTATGATTTCAGGAGGTATGGCAATGGTACGCATGAAATGTGATTTTGATTCAACGGGAGTTCTTGACGGTGTACATTTAACTTTTCTTCTGATAGCAATTTTTTCATTCAGCTCATTTTTGGCAGCTATTCCTTACTTTCCCATTTTTTCCGGCGTTTCTTTTATAATATTTTTTGTCTCATCACCGGCTGCACTTATTACATCAGCCTTAAGGGGCGGCGTTATTTACGCTGTTGGAGACAAAATTATAATTATGCACAGATTTTTTAATAAGAAGGTATTTGTTTCATATATCAGATATAGGGATATTGAATATGCAGAATATAATGTTAAAGCAGTTCACAGCAGGATCGGCTTTATAGGATATGACATTATACTTACAATAACTAAAAAAACAGAAGGCACTGTTAAGATCACGTCAGGGCTTGACATAAAGGAGAGTATGCCAACTGACAACCCGGATGAGTATAAAAAATATCTCAACGAACATCAGATGGTAAAAATATGCAGGTTCATAAATGAAAGAGCAAGAATGTTATAGTAAAAATACTTGAAGGGCGGTGGTATCAGTGAGATCAGCTAATGATTTCATCGTTTATGATAAAAATTAAAGCGTAAACGAATCAAATTCACATAAAAATTTAGAATAGGAGAATCATTATGACTTTGTACGAAGAACTTGTTGCCAGAGGACTTATCGCTCAGGTGACGGACGAAAATGAGATCAGCAAGATGATAAACGAGGGCAAGGCTACATTTTACATCGGCTTTGACCCCACTGCGGACAGCCTCCATGTGGGACACTTTATGGCGCTTTGCCTTATGAAGCGTCTCCAGATGGCAGGAAACCGTCCTATCGCTCTGCTTGGCGGCGGTACAGGAATGATAGGAGACCCCTCCGGAAAGTCCGATATGAGAAAGATGCTCACCAAGGAGGACATCGACCACAACATCGAGTGCTTCAAGAAGCAGATGAGCCGTTTCATCGACTTTTCCGAGGGTAAGGCTATCATGGTAAACAATGCCGACTGGCTCCTTGACCTGAACTACATCGACGTCCTCCGTGAAGTGGGAGCCTGCTTCTCGGTAAACAAAATGCTCACATTCGAGTGCTACAAGCAGAGAATGGAGCGGGGACTTACCTTCCTTGAATT
>JAFLUI010000114.1 GCA_022508825.1 Oscillospiraceae bacterium | reverse complement strand
CTGTGGACTGTTTTCAAGAGGGGGAAGCCCTGCGATAGAGGGCTTCCCCCTGCTGTGTTAGCTAAATGATAATTTATCCTATATTCAATGGGACTGTGATTTTTATACAAATTTGTATAAACCATCCCCAAAAAATATGATATACTTGATGGAGGTCAATATGAAAGGAAAGATACTGGACGAAAATTTTTTTCACCGTGATGTCCTTGAAGTTGCCCCCGACCTTGTGGGAAAGCTCATCGTCAGGACTCTGGACGACGGCACAGAGATCAGCCTCCGCATCACCGAGACCGAAGCCTACCGGGGCGAGGAGGACACCGCCTGTCACGCAAGCAAGGGCAGGACAGAGCGTACAGAGGTCCTGTACATGAAGGCAGGGACTATCTATGTCTACCTCTGCTACGGGGTACACTGGCTGATGAACGTTGTCACAGGCGATGAGGGTCAGCCGCAGGCAGTGCTGTTCCGTGCCTGTCAGGTCTATGACGGTCCGGGGAAGCTCACAAAAAAGCTGGGGATAGACAAAAGCTTCAACAGGGAGTCCTTCTGTAAAAATCCAAGGATACGCATAGAGGACGACGGTTACCGTCCCGAAATTGAAACCCTTCCAAGAGTGGGGATAGATTATGCCGCTCCCGAGCATCGGGACGCACTCTGGAGATTCGCAGACAAGGACAGAAAAAATACCGGAAAGGGGAAAAAGAAAAATGCTTGATCTTATACTTGGAGGTGCAGGCTGCGGAAAATCCTATGAAATGATGGGACGTATCGGAGACGCTGCTGCTGCAGGACAGAATGTGCTGGTCATCATACCCGACCAGTTTTCCGCGGAGTTTGACAAGAGCCTGTATGAACGTCTGGGAATGGATCTTTTCAACCGGGTGAATGTGCTTTCTTTTACAAGGACTGCAAAGGATATATTTATAAAGCACGGGGGCATAAAAGGAAAATACGCTGACGATACGGTGAAAAATATAATGATGTTCCGCACTCTTAAAACGCTTTCCGAAAGGGGAGATCTTTGCTTTTTTGACAAGCAGGCAGGATCGGTTCCTTTTATTGAAAGCTGTCTGAATATCGTAAAGGAGCTGACGGTAAGCGGCATCTCTCCCGAGGAGCTCTCCGCCTGTCTTGCAAAGCTTGGGGACAGCGTAAGGGACAAGGCGTCGGACATCTCAAATATTTATTCCGAATACACCGGTATGCTGAAAAAGCATGGCTATAAGGACAATGACAGTGATATCTCAGAGGCTGCGGCAAAGGCAAATGACTGCGGATACTTCAAAACAAAGACCGTTTTTATCGACGCTTTCAAAAGCTTTACCGCAGACGAGCTCAGGATGATAGACGCCATGATAGCCTCTGCTGAAAATGTCACCGTATGTCTTACAACGGCAGACCGTACAAAACAGAAATATTCCGTTTTCGAGACGGTAAACAATACCATGGACAAGCTGAAAAATCTGGCGGTCGGTCACGGTGTGAAGGTCAGGGAAGATATGCTTAATACCCCTCACCGATTTGCTGCAGAGGGTCTTGCTTTTTACAGCAAAAATGTTTTCGGATACTCCCGTGATAAATATGATGGAGACGACCGCCCGGTAAGCGTGTACCGCTCCGCCGACCTCTACGGAGAGGGGGACTTTGTCTGCTCAGAGATAAGCAGGCTTGTTATGGACGAGGGTTACGGGTACAGTGACATCGCCGTTCTGGCACGTCACAAGGACAGATATTCCTCGGTGATGGAAAGCGCCTTCGAGCGTTACGGGATACCCTTCTACACAGACGAAAGTCACACTGCCGCTCATAAGGCTCTGTTTATTTTTGTAAAGACCGCTCTCACTCTTGCGGCGGATGAAAGGGCTTCCACAGAGGACTGGCTCAGGTATATGAAGACGGGTCTTTTGCAGCTTTCCGAGGAGGAGACAGGCGCGGCAGAGGAATACTGCTACAAGTGGGGCGTGGACAGGGAGATGTGGTATCAGCCCTTTGACCTTGATGAAAGCGGCACGGCAGAGGATGTGAGAAAGCGCGTCACAGAGCCCATAGCAAAGCTCAGAAAAACCTGCGAAAACGCTGACGGACACACTGTCTGTCAGGCGATAGCCGCTCTTTTCGATGACATGGACATCTGCACCACCATTGAAAATATGTACAAGTATCCGGGGACGGAGGATGCTGCCGCTCTTGCTGCTGTCCGTGAGGTAAAGCAGCTCTGGGAGCTTCTCTGCGGACTGATGGAGACTCTTGACAGGGCGCTTGCGAACGTTCCTGTCACTCTTGCGGATTTTCGGGATATGTTTTCTGCGGCGGTTGGAAGGCTTAAATTATCCTCCCCTCCCCAGGCTCTTGACAGTGTCCGTTTTGTTGCTGCGCACACTGCAAGGCTTGACAGTGTGAAGGCTGTTTTTGTCATCGGTGCAAATGACGGGGATTTCCCCTATGTGAAAAAGCAGGACGGCATTTTAAGCGACAGGGACAGGCTTGCTCTCGAGGAAGCGGGGATATCCCTTTCAGGCGGTGCTGAGGACAGGCTTGCAGAGGAGCGGTTCGTTGCGTACTCTGCGCTTTCCGCTGCCTCTGACAGGCTTTACATAACATACGCTCTTTCCGATGTTTCCGGAAAGGCTATGTATTCGTCTCAGGTTGTGAACAGGGCGGAATATCTTTTCGGAGAGGACATCACATCCGATTTTGAGGGTAGGGGTCTGACATTTTTCTGCACCTCACCTGAGGCTGCATATTATCAGTATGTGCAGAATTACCGTCGGGACGACAGCGATTCTGCAAGTCTGCGCAAGGTTCTGGAGGAGATACCCGAATATGCGGTAAGACTCGATTATCTGAAACGCGTGGCAGGCTCAGGGTCGCACGGTCTTATGCCGGGGACGGGCAAAAAGCTTTTCGGGGATGAGATACATTTTTCCGCGTCCCGTTTTGAGGACTACAACAAGTGTCCCTTTATGTACTACTGCAAAAAGGGTCTGGAGCTGTATCCCATCAGAAAAGTAGACATGGACAGTCCTGCAAGGGGAGTGGCTATACATCATTGTCTCTGCGAAATACTCAAGGGTTTTAACAAGGATCATTTTGCAAATATGGACAGGGACGCTATCCGTGCAGAAGTGCAAAAGCAGCTGGACGCATATTACAAAAGCGGAGAAGTGGGCGGAGACTACGGAAAGACAAGACGCTACAAGGCGGCGTTCAGCCGTCTGACAGATACGGTGACGGACGTTCTTGTAAGGCTTTCCGAGGAGTTCAGACAGAATGATTTTGTACCGGACGGCTTTGAATATACCCTTAAAAAATACGGCGGCGACGAGGCTCCTCTGGAGCTTACCACTCAGAACGGGGTAAAGGTCTGGTTTGACGGCATGATCGACAGGGTGGACGTTTTTGTCAAGGACGGAAAAAGCTATGTCCGTGTGGTGGACTATAAATCGGGGACAAAGGAGTTCAGGTTTTCCGATCTTGTATACGGCGTAAATATGCAGATGCTGCTGTATCTTTTTGCGCTGACAGATCATGACCGCAAGGGAAAATATACGGACAGCATACCTGCGGGAGTTCTTTATATGCCGTCTAAAGATGCTGCGTCATATATTGACCGGGACGGCGTACAGGACAGCAAAAAAAAGGATAACTACAAAATGAGCGGAGCCGTGCTTGAGGATGAGGACATCATCACTGCAATGGAAAGAGACTGCGGAGGAAAATTCATTCCCGTAAAGCGTGACAAGAACGGCAATTATACCTCATCAAATCTGTTGAACGAAAAGCAGTTTGACAACCTGAGAAAATACTCATATACACTATTGGAGGAGACGGCAGGCAAGCTCCATGAAGGAAAGATAGAAGCAGGTCCCCTGAAAGAGGACAAGCGTCTCTCCTGCGAGTACTGTGACTATAAGACTGTCTGCGGAAATTATCCTCCGGGCAGGCAGACAATAAGACAGTACAATGCCAAGGATTCGGGTGCGCAGATAAAAGAGATCATGAACGAAGAAAACGTAAGCGGCAGCGGCAATGATAATGGGGAGGCAGATGAAAATGAGTAACTGGACAGACGAACAGCTTGATGCAATTGAAGCAAGAAACACGGGAATAATCGTTTCGGCGGCGGCAGGAAGCGGCAAGACCTCGGTTCTGGTGGAAAGACTTATCAGGATACTTTCCGACACCGAAAACCGCACCCCTGCTGACAGGCTGGTGGTGGTGACCTTCACCAACGATGCCGCCGCTCAGATGAAGCGGAGGCTTTACGATGCTCTTTCCGAGAGGATCGCCGCAGATCCTGACGATATGTGGCTGCGCAGTCAGCAGTCCTTGCTGCAGGCGGCGAAGATATCGACCATACATTCCTTCTGCTTTGATCTTATTCGTGAAAATATCCGCTCTCTTGGTGTATCCTCGGGGTTCCGCATCCTTGACGATACAGAGGAGCACCTGCTTATCCGCAAGGCTGTGGACAATGCATTCGAGATCCTCTATGAGGAGCAGCCCGATATGACAGAAGCTGCCGCAGACTTTTTCAGCGAGTCCGAAAGAAGCGACAAGGCTCTGGAGGAAATGGTGATAACGCTGTATAAATTCCTTGTGTCGATGCCTTTTTACGAGGACTGGCTGAAAAAGCAGACAGCACTTTATTCCGCAGGATTTAACAGCGGCACCGACCCTCTTGCCGCCGTGTTCCTTGAGCATATAAGAGGAGAGTATGTACGTTTCAGGAAAAAGGCGGCGTATGCAAACGATCTGTCCATAAAAGAGCTTGGCGGTCCCGTTCCTTCCATGGAGAACGACATGCGGCAGTTTGATGAGCTTATAGCAAAAATAGACGACACTTCAAAATCATGGGATGAACGTCTCCCGAAATATGATTTTGTATTTGATAACTTCGATGCGCCGAAGGTGCCGAAGGAAGAAAGAGGCACAAAGGAACAAAAAAGCCCTAAGGAAAAGATAAGGAAGATCATCCATGACATACGGGGCGACAAAAAAAGCGGCGGATACGTAAAGGACTATGAAAAGATCAAAAAATCTATTTACACAGAAGCGGAGATCATAGACGACTATAAAAAGCACGCTGAAATTTTAGGATATCTTACAAAGATAATTGAGATATTTATAAATGAGCTTGACATCCTCAAGGCAGAGAAAAATGCCCTCAGCTTTTCCGATGCAGAGCAGCTTGCAATAAAGCTCCTTGCGGAAAAGGATCCGAACGGACAGATCGTGAAAACTCCCCTTGCAAAAGAGCTGGAGGACTACTACAGCGTTATCATGATAGACGAGTTCCAGGACGCCAACAACGCTCAGGATCTTATCTTCAAGATGCTCTCCAGGGACGGCACTGCCGAAAGAGGCGGGACCGATCTGTTTACAGTCGGTGACGTAAAGCAGTCCATCTACAGATTCAGACAGGCAAATCCGGGACTTTTCCTTGACGCTCTGGAAAAGTCAGAGAGCTACGTGAGAGACGGCTTTTCAGGCACTAATGCAGCTATACTCCTGAATAAAAATTTCCGCAGCAGCAGCGATGTGGTGGATTTTGTAAACTTCTGTTTCAGACTGCTTATGAGCAGCGATGTGGGGGATGTGGATTACGACGCTTCTCAGGAGCTTGTGCAGGGTCTTGAATATCCGGACGGGGACAGGAGCACGGAATTTATAATAGTCCCTGCAGAGCAGTCAGGTACGGACGGGACTGCTGATGATGAGCTTGACGAAAGCGTGGCTGCCTGTGAGGCGCGGGCTGCGGCTGAAAAAATAAGCTCCATGCTGGGGGTAAGGACTGTCCTTGACAAGGGCGGGGAGCGTCCCTGTCAGCTTAAGGATTTCTGCATCCTTATGCGTGACAAGAAAAACTTTGACACATTTGTAAGCGAGTTGGCAGCCTTTGGCATACCTGCCCATGCAGAGGAGCCGGATGGATATCTGCTTTCAAGGGAGATATCTGTGCTTACAAGCATGCTGGCGGTCATCGACAATCCCATGCAGGATATAAAGCTGGCATCGGTGCTCATGTCACCCATGTTCATGCTTACTGCCGAGGATATGGCGCAGCTTGCCTGTGCAAAGAAAGAAAAGGAAAGGTATTTTACCGTCATAAAGTCGGTGCTTGACGGAGACACCGGTATTTCTGAAAAGTCTGCGCTGTACGTCAAGCTTGACAGGTTCATGCAGACCTTTAACAAATTAAGATACTGCGCCGCGTCCCAGACTCCCGAAAGACTTATCCGCACAATATACGACAGCACGGATTTCCTTTCCGCGGTACAGGTATTCAAGGACGGCAGCAGAAAGAGAGCAAACCTGCGGTATCTGCTCAGTCTTGCGGACAGCTATGAAAAAAATTCGGGAGGGGGACTTTCCGGATTTGTCAGGTATATCGACAATATCATCCGCAGAGGAAAGGATCTTAAACAGGCAAGCGCTGCACTCGGTTCGGAGGATACGGTGTCTATAATGACCATGCACGGTTCAAAGGGTCTGGAGTATCCGTTTGTATTCATCTGCGGAACGTCTGTGGGGTTCAATTATATGGATCTGAAAAAGCGTGTCCAGGCAGATCATGAGTGCGGGATAGGCTTTAAGATACAGGACAGAAAAAATCTCAGGCTGTACGATTCCTTCCCTCAGGACGCTATAAAGGAAATAAACCGCTCCAATTTAAAAAGCGAGGAGATGCGGCTTTTATATGTTGCTCTTACAAGGGCAAGAGAGCAGCTTTTTATTACCGTCCCTGAAAATAAGAAGATAAAAAAGCGCATGGCTGCGCTCAGAGCTGAGGCTGGTTTTGGAGAAAAAATAGACGCATCTGCCGCGAATTCTATGCTGGATTGGCTCGCAATGGCGATGATGCGTCACCCTGCAGGGGACTGGTTCCGTGACGATGAAACTCTGGATGAACAGTGTGACGTAAGAGTCCGTGTGGAGGAATACGTCCCTGCGGAACGGGATGACACTGCCGCAGAGGAAGAAGCTCTCACCGAGCCTGACGAGACTTCCGTAAGCAGGCTTAAGGAGATGTTCTCCTTTGTCCACGACGACATCCTGACAAAAAGGTCTGCAAAGATAACCGTCACCGAGATCGCAAAAAGCGAGGACGAGGACAAGATATATCTGCGCAGACTGAAATTCGATGACAGCAAGGGCGGTCTTACCGCCGCGGAAAGGGGCACGGCTATGCATACTTTTATGCAGTATGCGGACTACTCAGCCGCCGAGACCGACCCGGATGCCGAGGCGGACAGGCTTGCAGACAATGGTCTGCTAACTCCCGAGGAGCGTGACAGTCTCGACATAGACCAGCTTAATGTTTTCTTTGGTTCAGACCTTTACAGTCAGATAAAAAGCTCGGGCATGGTACGGCGGGAGCAGAAATTTCTCATCAAAAAATCCGACGCCGCTCTTGACGACAGTCGAATTATGGAGTATAATGATAATAGTATGATCCAGGGTATTGCCGACTGTCTTTTCGAGAAAAACGGAGGGCTTGTACTGGTGGATTACAAAACGGACAACATCTCCAAGGAAGAAACATTTATTGCAAAATACGATCTTCAGCTAAAGCTTTACAGTGCAGCGCTTGGCAGGATCTTCGGCAAAAAGGTAACAGAGGCATATCTGTACTCCTTTAAGCTGGGGAAAGCCATACAGGTGCTCTGAAAAAGACCTGACAAATAATTATACGGGAGGATATTCAAATGGCTAATCGCAGCAGCAGTTCACATCAGGCAAGACGCACTGGCGGCGGGATAAATCCCACGCTTGTAGGGGCAGTTTTTCTGGGGATATGTATCCTCATTGCAGGTCTTAATATCGGCGGAGGGCTCAGAAAGCTGAACAAGACCATTACGGATACTCAGTTTGCATCTACTAATACAGTGACCACTCCATCTGAAATTTCCGTGGGTCAGAAAAAATATCTCACCGAAAAAGAAGCGGGGGAGTACTTAAATCTGTCTACCGACAAGATACTTGAGCTTATTTCCAACGGTGAGATACCCGAATATGTAAAGACCGAGACAGGATATTCCATTTCCATCGATAAGCTGGACGCATGGTTCGATAATGAGGCGTACCAGATGAAGATAAAAAATAACTCCATTTCGGAGCCTGATGATGACGAGGAATAAATTATCATTTAGCGGCGCAAAGCGCCGCTACTGATTTGCACAAAGTGCAAATCGAATAGCCGGTCCAGCGCGGCTGGCGCTGGT